>JAGVTM010000251.1 GCA_019136785.1 Chloroflexota bacterium
CCGCTGCGGGAGGCTGTGGCGGCGGCGCACGCTTTTACGCAGCGGGCTATGCGCGCTGCCGCTGCGTGGCAGATGGGGCGTGGTCATGGGCCGCTGGCGCACTGGGGGGACGACTCACTGACGTAGAAGTTGAAAGAGCCAGGAGCAGACCCCCATCCCCCAACCCCCTTCTCCCTAAAGGGGGAAGGGGGCTTTCGGAGAGGGCGAGGGGCGGGATTGCCCGATTATTTTCTCAAGGTCTAAAAGGGGGAAGTGGGCAGGATGCTTGCGTCACGTTTGCTTGTCACTTTTATCCATTTTTGCTAACCTTCATTCAAAACGTTCTAAACGAAGGGGATTTTATGGATAAGGCGTTACTGGCTGTGAATGAAAGCACTGTGGCGGGCCTGGGCCGTCTGGCCCGTTTTTTTGGCTTTAGCGAGGTAATGGGGCGTCTGTATGGCACGCTGCTGCTAAGTCCAGAGCCGCTGTCGCTGGATGATCTCATGGAGCGGCTGAAGATCAGCAAAGGGTCAGTCAGCATGAATATGCGGGCGCTGGAGCGGTGGGGGATGGCTAAAGAGGTATGGGTGCGCGGCGAGCGCAAGAAATATTATGAAGCAGAGCCGGATATGTGGCAGGTCATCCGCAGCGTGCTCAACGGGCGGGAACGGCGCGAGGTGCAAACGGCGCTGCAAGTCCTGGGCGACAGCGTGACGCGCTTGCAGAAGGCTGAAGCAGCGCTGAACCCGGAGGAAAAGGCGTTAGCCGCTTTTTACCTGGAGCGGATGGACGATTTACAGGCGTTTTTCCAGGTAGCCAATCTGGCGCTGGAGACCATTTTGGGGTCGGGCGAGTCGCTGGATTTTGACGCGGTGACAAAGATTGAGATAGGGTAGGAGAAGGGGGAAGAAGGGAGAAGGAAGAGGGGGCGGGTTGGCAGCCCGCCCGACGCAGGCGTTTTGAGGGTCAGGGGAAGAGCGTTTTCAGGTGGGCGAGGGTGAGCACGGTGTCGCGGATGGCGTTGGCGTTGACAATGGAGCCGTGCCCTTCGTCGCGGGTGATGATCATTTCTACGGGCAATCCGCGTTCCTTTGCCTGTTCGGCAAAGCGGATGACGGGTTGGATGGCGCAGCGGGAATCGTTTTCGCCGTGCAGAATTAACACGGGCGCTTGCAGACGCGCCAGGTGGGTGATGGGGGAACGTTCGCGGTACAGGTCAGGCTTTTCGGTGGGGGAGCCGCCGAAGAAGAATTCGTCGTAAAAACGGAAACTGGCGTCCAGCAGGTAATAATCGTCTACCCAATCAGCCACAGGCACGACGGCTACGCCGCCAGCCCACTCATCCGGTTGGGTGGTCAGGGCAAAGAGGGTGAGGAAGCCGCCATAGGAGCCGCCCGTGATGGCCGGTTTCTGGTTAAGCTCCAACAACTGCGCGGCATAGCGCGCGCCATAGAGTACATCCTGCATGTCGCCGCCGCCCAGGTCGCCTATGTTGAGTTCCTCAAATTCCGTGCCAAAGGTGGTGCTGCCGCGAACATTCGGGGCAAACACGTGGAAGCCAGCTAGAGCCAAAGCCTGTATTTGCGCCCGCCACATGTTGGCTGTGACGGAGGTGGGGCCGCCATGGGCATAGACGACCAGCGGCGCCTGCGGGTCGGCGTGGCGCAGCAGCCAGCCTTGAATTTGCCGGCCATCGAAGCTGGGGAACCAATGGTTTTCTACGGGAACGTACGCGCTGTCTGAAGAAACAGACACCAGTTTGGTCACCTGCCCGTCATGATAACGGCTAATGGTATTCGGTTGGTCCAGGCGGCTGCCGGCCCAGATGGGGCCAGCCTGGGTAGGGGCAATGGTCCAGGCAGAACTGTCGTCCAACGGGTCAGACCACTGCTCGCTGCGCCAGGAGAGCAGCCGCGGCGACAGGGTAGCATGATAGCCGACAATGGCGGCCAGGGTGTCGTCATCCAGCCAGCACATATCTTCCACGTTGCCCGGCACGGGCAGGCGAGCCAGTTCTGCGCCATCGGGCAGCGAACGCAGGACGACTTGCTGCTGGCTTTTGTTGACGGTGGTGGTGTAAGCCAGTTTGCCCTGGCAGATCGTGACGTGCGTTTCGCGGGAGGCGTTGCTCTCGCTGAGCCAGCGCACAATTTGACCCTGAGCCACGTCTAAAAGAGCAATGTCAAAGTTCATCTTGTCTGCGCCGCGCCCTACGGAGAGGGCGATCAGGTTCAGGTGGGGATCGTAATCGAGGGAGAGGAGCCAGCGGTCGCTGCGGAAGAGGGTCTGCATCTGCCCATCGCTGGCGAGAATGCGGACGTATTGGGCTTCATCGTCGCCACCAGCCACCAGCCAGCGATCATCAGCCAGCCAACTGAGCCAGCCGACGCGCCCAATAGGGGCGGCGGTGATTTGCTGCCGTTCGCCGCTCTCATAGTCCAGGCGAAAGATGTTGTATTTTTCGCTGCCGCCCTGATCCTGGGCGTAGACGACCCAGGGGCGAGTGGGGTGCAGCACGGCTGCGCCGTAGACGGATTCATTGCCGGGGGTGAGCAGTTGGGAGTCGCCGCCGTGCCAGCGGTAGAGCAGGGGCACGCCGGCTTCGTTGTCGTTGCTGCGGTAGAGAAAGTCAGGGCGTCGGCGTCGCCCGGAGAGGCCGGTCAGTCGGGGCAGGGCGAACAGGTCGTGAACCATCTGGTAGTAGGGAGTGGTTTTGATGTCTGTCATAGCGGGCGCTCCTGGGGGAAGAAATAATTAATGGGTGAATTCGTGAATTTGTGAATGGTTAATGGGGGGCGGCGTGATTTTCCAGGTGGCTGATGAGGTGGAAGTGGAGTTGGGGCACGTCCTGGTAGGGGCCGCCGTTGGCGATGAGGCGGTAGCCATGTTGTTCCAGGTTGAATTCTACCACCAGACTGGCGACGGTGGAAAACAGGTCGGCGGTGAAGCCGGCATCCGCCGAAGTGAGCGCGGTCAGGTTGGGGATGGCGCGTTTGGGCACGAGCAGGATGTGCAGCGGGTAGGCAGGTTGGGGGTGAGGGAATGCCAGCAGCGTCGCGGTTTCACGCAGGCGTTTCACGGGTAGCAGGAAGCTCATGTGGGCGAAAAATAGTCTGATGAAACAGGCGGTGAGCGGGGAGCGCAGCAACCTTAATAGGATATGTGAGGGCACAAGTCGCCGTTGTGGGTTGGTCGTTAAAGACTGGAGCAGTCTTGGAGACTGCTCCAGTCTGGGTGGCGTGTTTTACCCCAGCAATTTTAGGGCCAGGTTCAAACCATGCCAGTAGATGCGGTAGAGAGGGGTGGGCCATTGGCTGGTGGGCTGGAGGGGCGGGAATTTGCTGGCCTGGGGCTGGTCAAAGGTGTTTCCTTGACCAGAGATGTCCCAGAGGATGTCGGCGCCGGGGATGCCCAGGCTGGCGACCATGTCGTCGGGATCACTGCCGTTGTTTTCCAGGATGTTGCTGTGTACCCAGTTATTTTCAGGGGTGGGGCCGACGTCTATGGTGTCCGGGTCAAAGGCGACGGTCAGGTTGAAGACGGCGATGCCGGCACTATTATTGCCGCGCACCGTATTGTTGTAGATTTCGACATGATCCGCGCCCAGCAGCACAATACCCGCGCCTTCGGGAACCAGGGCGGCAGTGATTTCGGGCGGGGCGAAGTTAACGTGGTTGTTGTTTTCCACCAGGTTGTCGTAGACTTTGGTGTTCAGGGAGACTTTGGAGGGCAGGTTGGGCAGCAGGTCTACAAAGATACCCGTGGCGTTGTCGTAGGCGTGGTTGCCGTAGATTTCGGCGGTGTCCGTGTTTTCCACTTCAATGCCCAGAACGTTGCCATAGGCGACGTTGTTACGCACGATGACGTTGGCGCATTTGCCGGCATAAATGCCGGCATCGTGCATCCCCACCGCCGTCGAATTTTCTACAATCACGTCCGTGCTGCGCGTGGGATAAATGCCATACGTGCCCGTGTCTTCCACATAGAGGTTGTGCAAATGCACGCCCGTCGCCCCCTCTACCAGGATGCCATTGCTCTTGTAATGGCGCACCGAAAAGTAAGCCATTTCAAAATTATTGCCGGAAGCGATTACGCCATCAGCCATTTCCCCCAAGCCATCCAGTATGGGCCACTCGCCCGCGCCGTTGGGTTCCCCTACCAGGGTAAAATCGCTCACGTCCACCACCACTTTCTCGTGGTAAAGGCCATACGGAACCAGCACCGTATCGCCTGCGCGGGCGCGGTCTACGGCGGCTTGAATCGTTTCCCCTGGTTCCACGCGAATGGTCATGGGCGGGCGGGCAGGCTGCAGGCTTTGGCCAGCGGCGTCAACGGCATTGACGGCGGCAACCACCGTGCGTTCCGGGTTTTCCAGGGAGGATATAACAGGCAAGCCAGAGGGGACGGCAGTGGGAATCTGCGGGCGAGCCTGCTCATCGGTGAGGGCGTACAGGAAGGCGATCAGGTCTGCTTTTTCCTGGTCGGTCAGTTCAAAGCCCAGGACAAACTGGTCTACGCCGCTGACGCCGTGCGCCCGCCCGCCGCCATCGGCGTAAAAGTCAATGACTTCTTCCAGGGTTGCCAGGGAACCGTCGTGCATGTAGGGGGCAGTGAGGGCAATGTTGCGCAGGGTGGGCACTTTGAACGCGCCCTGAGGGGCGTCGCTGGCGACGCCAGCCCGCCCCGGGTCATCGCCAGGGACGCCAATGACGCGGAAGGTGCCGTTGCTGAAGGTGGGGGCAGCGTGGCATTCAAAGCAGCGGGTGGCGGCGGAACGGAACAGGTTCAAGCCGCGTCGCTGTGGTTGGGTGAGGGAGTCGAAATTGCCGGCAGCATACTGGTCAAATGGGCTGCTGCTGCTGGTGAGGGTGCGTTCAAAGGCAGCAATGGCTTTGGCGGCGTTGTCCAGGGTGACGGCGGCGGAGCCGCCGCCAAATGCCTGGTCAAACATTTCCACGTAAGCGGGAATGGTCTGTAGTTCAGCAGCCAGGGCGACGGCTTCGCTGCCCATTTCATCGGCGTGGGTGATGGCGATGTGGGCCTGTTCTTCCAGGGAGGCGGCGCGCCCATCCCAAAATAGGGATTGCTGGTAAACGACGTTCCACAAGGTGGGCGCGCTGCGGGGCAGCGGTTTGCCGCTGGCGCCTGTGGGATGCGCCTGTCCGTCGCTAAAAGCCAGTTCCGGGTGATGGCAGGTGGCGCAGGCTATGTCATTGTTGCCTGATAGAACGGGATCGAAGAAGAGCAGACGCCCCAATTCAACTTTTTCGGCAGTGGTAGGGTTATCATCAGGCGTGTTTGGCGCGGGGAATTCGCGCAGCAGTCCGCTGTAGGAAGGCAGGACGCTGCTGGCGCCGGCGCCGTAGTCGGCGGGGGCGAGGGTGGGGTCGGTGGGGATGGGGGTGAGGGCGGCGACTGTAGCCAGCGCGGCAATGATTAGGAGCAAAACCCCTAAAACACGCAGTATCCATTTCAGCACGGTTGACATAAAGGGCCTCCTGGGGAAATAGTGGCGAGTGGTGAGTGGTGAGTGGTCAGTTATTTGAGTGTGAGCAGGTAGGCAACAACGGCGTCGAGTTCTTCACTGGTGAGTTTTTTGCCCAGGTCTGCCGGCATGGCATTGGCAAAACCGCTGACCAGAAAGGCGTCGGGTCGCAAAATAGAGATTTCGATATATTGTCTGGCGGTCAGATTGGCGTCGCGGGTGGATGCGCGGCTGGCTATGCCAGCTAATGAGGGGCCGACAATGAGTGTGTCTGGGACGGTTGCGTGGCAGGTGGCGCAGTGAAGGAAAAAAACCGATTCGCCGCGCACTACCAATGGATCGCGGGTGGGGGTAGGCTCTGGCTGCGCCGCCGCGCCGCTGCAAGCCGACAACAGCAGCAGCAGGGCGAACGCGCACCATAGAACAACGGGAAGTCGAGGCAACAAACGGGCCATCAGAGATATGGATGGGGTAGCGGGCGGCGACGGCTAGGGGCCAAAACGATCTAGCACGGGCGCGTAGGTGCAGCGGCAGCCCTGGGGATGGGAACAGCCTTCGATGGGCAGCGGCGGGACTTCGTCAAACTGGTAGGCGCCTTGCTGCTGCCGGCAAGTGGGACAGCAATCAGCGTTAGCCAGAATAAGCACTTTGGTGGCCAGGCCGTTCTTGATCTTTTGCAGCAGTTGTTGATGTTCTTCGTGTGTGAGCACGTTGATCCTCCTTTGAAAACAGTGGTGAGTGGCGAGTGGTCAGTGGTGAGTGGAGCCATGCCCAAACTGCCTACAAAACCGATCTGTGTAAATCTGCCTGATCTGTGAGTTGGCAGCACTGCACTTAATCGTGGTGGGTGTCAGCCCCGCCGCAGGCGGGGCTGACACCCATTATTATGGGCAATTTTGGGCGCGTCTGCGCCCAAAATTGCCCGGCGCCGAAGCCTTTTTGCCCGTTTTACGGAACCGATATGTGGTTGAAGATATTGCCACGATTTAATGGGATGATACCTGTGAATTCTGTGACGATATTTTTTATCCGTTCCTTCGACAAACTCAGAGCCAGCCTTGAGTTTACGGAAGGGACAGGCTGTGGTGCGCCCCACGCACGGGGAATTCCTTTGGATAATGGTCAAATTCTACGAGTAAGTGAGAGAGATGGCAAGGCACAGAGAAGATCAAGCTGGCGGCAGTGTAAATGTGATAAAATGGCGCGCCACAAAGCGGTTGCGTCACCGCCAAAAAGTTGCGGCGCAATAAAAAAGAGTCGCTTGATGCGACTCTTTGGAAATGGCGGGGGTGTGGGCCATAGAGGACTCGAACCTCTGACCAAGTGATTAAAAGTCACCTGCTCTGCCAACTGAGCTAATGGCCCGCGCAGTGAGACGAATGTCCAGGCAGGAATTTTGCCACAAGTGCGCTGTTTCAGCAAGCATAAGAGGTAATATTCACTGTCAAGACGCGAAGGGCACAAAGATAAAGAGACGGATTGTGTAGCTTCCGCGCCCTTTGCGGCTGAATTCCAGAGGGCCTGGTTAGTCACTACAAGAGAGAAGGGTTATGGGAATTGCTGCAGATATTGCCATTATTGTGGTCGCGGGGTTGGTGGGGGGGCTGATTGCGCAGCGATTGAGGCAACCATTGCTGCTGGGTTATATCCTGGCGGGCGTGATGGTGGGGCCTTTTACAGCGGGGCCGACGGTTTCCGAAGTGCATGACATTGAACTGCTGGCGGAAATTGGGGTGGCTTTGCTGTTGTTTGCCCTGGGGTTGGAGTTTTCGCTGAAAGAGCTGCAGCCGGTGCGGCGCATTGCCTTAATTGGCACGCCTATCCAGATCTTGCTGACAATGGGGCTGGGGTATGGCATCGGGCAGTTGTGGGGGTGGGATTGGTTGGCGTCTTTGTGGTTTGGCGGGTTGATCACGCTGTCCAGCACCATGGTCATCTTGAAGACATTGATGGGGCAGGGACGCATGGGGACGCTGTCCAGCCGGGTGATGATTGGCATGTTGATTGTGCAAGACCTGGCGGTCGTGCCTTTGATGATTATCTTGCCACAGTTAAACGACCCCAGCGCGGGTCTGGCGGTGTTGGGGTTGGCGGCTTTGAAGGCGGGCGTCTTCTTGTTTCTGATGATCTTTGTGGGGACCAGGCTGATTCCGCGCCTGATGGCTTATGTGGCCGGGTGGAATTCGCGGGAGTTGTTTCTGCTGGCAGTGACGGCGATTGGGTTGGGGGTGGGGTACGCGACTTATCTGTTTGGTCTTTCTTTTGCTTTTGGGGCGTTTGTTGCCGGCATGGTACTCAGCGAGTCAGATTACGGGCACCAGGCTTTGAGCGACATTATTCCGCTGCGCGATGTGTTTGGTCTGCTGTTCTTTGTCTCCGTGGGCATGCTGTTGGATCCCGCCTTCTTGCTGGCTAATTGGATGCAGGTGCTGCTGGTTGTTTTGCTGGTAGCGACAGGTAAGGGCGTCATCTTTGCCGCCTTGAGCCGGCTGTTCAAGTATGGGAATGTGGTGCCGCTGGCGCTGGGGCTGGGAATGTTTCAGATAGGGGAGTTTTCTTTTGTGCTGGCGCGGGTGGGGATCAGCACCAACTCTATCAGCCCGGATTTATATGCACTGATTCTGACTACAGCCATTGTCACCATGCTGCTGACGCCTTTCGTTTCCGGGTTGACGGGGCCGCTGTATGCCTGGCGCCGGCGACGCGCGCCGCGGGAACCGCTGCAAACGGTTAACGTGCCCCTGACCGGATTGGCTGACCACGTGGTGATTGCCGGCAGCGGGCGGGTGGGACAGTATATTGCGCAGGTGCTGCAGCGTCTGGAACTGGATTTTGTGATGATTGATATAGATCATCGGGGCATGGAGCAGGCGCGGCAAGCCGGTTTGCCCGTTATTTATGGCGACGCCAGCCAGGAGGCGGTGTTGGAGGCGGCTTTTGTGCCGCGGGCGCGGCTGGTGTTGGTGACCACGCCGGCGGCGACGGTGACGCAAGCGGTGGTGGCACAGGTGCGGCATTTGCATGCGACGGTGCATATTGTGGCCAGGGCGGAGGGCGTTGAACCGATGCAGGCGCTGTATCAGAGTGGGGTTTATGAAGTGGTGCAGCCAGAGTTTGAAGCGGCGCTGGAAATGACGCGGCAGGCGCTGCTGCACCTGGCGGTGCCGGCGCAGCAGATACAGAAGTTTACGGATAGGGTGCGCCGCGATATGTATGCGCCGCTGTATGAACTGCACCCTGATTATGGCCGGGTGGCGCAGTTGGAAAGCGCTTCGCGCCTGTTGGATTTTGATTGGGTGAGGTTGGCGGCGGGGAGCCAACTGGCGGGGCAGACGCTGCGGGCAGCCAATATTCGCCAGCAAATGGGGGTTTCAGTGGTGGGGGTTATGCGGCAGGGGCAGTTGACGTCTAATCCTGATGCGGATATGGTGTTGGCGGCAGGGGATCTGGTGGCGGTGATGGGCAGCCCGGAACAACTGGCAGCGTTCCAGTCGTTGGTGGGTGAGTAAGGGCTTTCTATTCACCGCAAAGACGCGAAGGGCGCGAAGAGAAGAAGGGGAAGACCCCCATCCCCCAACCCCCTTCCCCCTTAAGGGGGAAGGGGGCTTTCGGAGAGGGCGCTGCGCGCGCTTGCCCACTATTAGCCGGCCTCTAGCGGAGCTCAGGGTTCTGGCGGTTGTTCCCAGGGGCGGACGAAGGTTTCCAGTTCCACGTGGAGGGCGTCGGCGACGCGGTTGATGTAGTTGAAGTAGCTGATCACCTGGGTGGCGTCGTGGATGGCGCGGTCATCGAAACCGCAGTGGCGCAGCGCCTGGATGTCTGCCTCACTCATGTCGTAGGGGGTGCGGGTGAGCTTTTCGGCGTAGGCGCACAGGGCGTGATCGGCGGCGGAGAGGGGGGCTTGCCGCCAGTCAGAAGCTACCAGATGCACCACCCGATCCGCTTCTACCGCGTCGGTCAAGCCCCAATCGTTGGCGACCTCAGCCCGGAGGTCGTGCGCGTGCCCGCGCAGTCAGTAGCGGCACTGGTTGGCGGCGGAAACGACGACCGCCAGCATCTCCCGCTGGCTGCGGCTGAGGGGGGAATCGCCAAACATGAGGGCGCTGTAGAAGCCCATGGAGGCTTTCATAGCGCGCGGGTTCTGGCTCATAATGCTGACGATGTTCCAGATGCGCCCGGCGCGTTTCAGCGCGGCCTGGTACTCCTGGAGGAGGAGGTCTTTGGCTTCGTTTAGGGGGATGATTTTGATCCAGGGCATGGGGAGAGGGGAGAAGGGAGAAGGAAGAAGGAAGAAGGGAGAAGGAAGAAGGGAGAAGGGAGAAGGGAGAAGGGAGAAGGGAGAAGGGTGATCAGGCTTTTTCGTAGGGTTGGCCGACGGCGGCGGGGGGGATGGGGCGGCGCAGGGTGGCGACGAGAATGGTCAGGAGGTAGGGCAGCATTTGCAGGAATTCTGCCGGCACTTGCGGGAACATCGTTTGCGTGCGGATTTGGGCGGCGTTAGCCAGACCAAAGAGTAGGGCGGCGCCAAATGCGCCGAAAGGCGTCCAGCGACCAAAAATGAGGGCTGCCAGGGCAATAAAGCCGCGCCCGTTGGTCATGTTGATGTTGAAAGAGCCGACCCATTCCAGCGTCAGCCAGATGCCGGCTAAGCCGGCCAGCAAGCCGCCAATCATGACGTTGGCGTAGCGGGTGAAGTAGACGTTGATGCCCAACGTGTCTGCGGCGCGCGGGTGCTCGCCGACGGCTCTCATGCGCAAGCCCCAGGGGGTATACCACAGCACGTAGTGGATCACGAAGGTCAGGATGACCATGATGTAGACAATGGGCTGATGGTCAAACAAGATGGGGCCAATGATGGGGATGTCCGAAAGCACGGGAATGGGCATGGCAGGGAAAGTGCCGGCGCTGCCGGGCCAGCGGGGCGGCACGAGATAAGCCTGGTAGAGGTGTCCCGTGACGCCGGCAGCCAGGAAGTTAATCACCGTGCCGCTGATGATCTGGTCTGTTTTGTATTTAATGGAGACGACAGCGTGCAAGCCAGCCATCAACGCACCCGTGAGCAGCCCGGCGACCACGCCCAGGAAAAGACTGTTCGTATAGGCGGAGACAAAGGAAGCCATCATGGCGGCCATGAGCATCATGCCTTCAATGGCGATGTTCACCACGCCCGACCGTTCGCTGAACAAGCCGGCATAAGCGCCGAGGGCAATGGGGGTGGCGGTGGTTAGCGCCAACTGCAAGACGGTTGTGACCAGTTCCATGTCAACCTCCCCACCCGCGCGATAACGAGGCCTGCGTCTGCTCCTCTTCCTTGCTTTTGAGGCGGAAAACGGAGCGCACAATGGCGGGCGCCGCCACGAAAAGTAAGATCAAGGCGTTGAAGATGGAAACAATGTGCACGGATAAGCCTGCGCGAATTTGCAGGAAATCGCCGCCAATGCGCAGCACGCCAAAGACAAAGGCGGCGGGAATGATGGCTAAGGGGTTGTTGACTGCCAGCAGGCTGACGGCAATAGCGTCAAAGCCGTAGCCGGAGGCGAAGCCTTCGGTGAGGACGTGGGTGATGCCCTGGACTTCGATGATGCCGGCAACCCCGGCCAATCCGCCGCCTAACACCATGCTGATGATGTACTGTTTCCAGGGGAGAATGCCGGCATACTGCGCCGCCGTGGGGTTTAAGCCTGTGGTGCGCAAAGAAAAGCCCCAGGTGGTCTTAAATAAAAAGTAATAGGCGGCGGCAGCCAGTAAAATGGCTATGAAGAACCCCACATGCAGACGGCTGCCAAACAAACGGGGGAGTTCGGCTGCCGGCAGGATGGGCAAAGTCTGCACGGTGGATGGGTTCGGGTCTTTGAAGGGGCCGCGCACCATGAAGTTGGTGAAGGCAATGGCGATGAAGTTGAGCATGATGGTGTTGATCACCTCGTGCGCTTTTAAGCGCGCCCGCAGAAAGCCGGGAATGAAGCCCCAAAAGGCGCCGCCGACAAAGCCCGCCAGCAGCACCACCACCGTCAAAATCACGGGCGGCAGGTTCAGGTAAATGCCCGTCAGCGTGCCTACCAGCGCGCCCATCACAAACTGCCCTTCCGCGCCAATGTTGAACAAGCCGGCGCGGAACGGCAGGGCCACCGCCAGCCCGGTCAAAATGAGCGGCGTCATGGCTACCAGGGTGTTAGTGCGCCCGCTGCCGCGCAGCAGCGCCCCATCCACAATGCCCCAGTAGCCGTCCAGCACCTTCTGCCAGCCGATGGCGGGCGTTTGCGCCGTCAGCACAATGGCGATACCTGCCAGAATCAGGGA
Source organism: Chloroflexota bacterium (assembly GCA_019136785.1). Lineage (GTDB taxonomy): Bacteria > Chloroflexota > Anaerolineae > Promineifilales > Promineifilaceae > JAGVTM01. The sequence continues at coordinate 11,768 of JAGVTM010000251.1, forward strand.
GGTGAAAATAGCCAGAATGGGGATTTGCAGCCCCTTCCCCACGCGGCTCAAAATTCGTCTGGCGGTAGTGCGGGTTGGCGGCGTTGGTTCGCTCATTTGATTACCTGTGGCTGTACCTGCTCGTCTGTGTCCGCCGTGGCGGAGCCAGCCATCAACAGACCGACTTTTTCGCGGCTGGCTTCGGCAATGGGCATGACTTTCACGATCTGACCGTGAAACATGACGGCTACACGGTCGGAAAGGCTGAGAATTTCATCCAGTTCCGCCGACACCAGCAGCACGGCGCTGCCCTGGTCTCGTTGGGACACAATCTGGTTGTGGATAAATTCAATGGAACCGACGTCTACGCCGCGCGTGGGCTGGTTGGCAATAAGCAGCCGGACGGGATGGGAAAATTCGCGGGCGACAATGACTTTTTGTTTGTTGCCGCCGGAGAGATTGCCGGCATGGGTGTAGATACTGGGTGTGCGCACGTCGAACTTCTGCACCAACGTCCGCGCCTCGTCGTCAATTTGCGTCTGGTTCAGTACGGGGCCCTGGGCAAACGGCGGCAAATAGTAGCGGTTGAGGCATAAATTGTCGGCTACGGTGTAAGCCATCACCAGCCCGTGCTTTTCGCGGTCCTCAGGAATGTGGGCCACGCCCGACTCGGTTACTTGCCGCGGCAGGTAATGGGTTGTTTCCACCCCACCAATGTGCACCTGCCCGCTGCGCGCGGGCCGCAGCCCGGTCAAGGCTTCCACCAGTTCCCGTTGACCATTGCCCTGCACCCCGGCCACGCCCAGAATCTCGCCCGCGCGCACTTCCAGGCTGATGCCCTGTACCGCCGGCTGGCGACGGTCGTCGTCTACATATAAATCTTGCACTTGCAGCACCGGCTGCCCCGGATGCGCCTCCCCCTTCTTCACCTGGAGAATGACCTTGCGCCCGACCATCATTTCTGCCAGGCTGGCTTCAGTGGCTGTCGCCGGTTGCGCCGTGCCCACCATGCGCCCCTGGCGCATCACGGCAATGCGATCGGCCACGCGCAGCACTTCCTTGAGTTTGTGTGTAATAAAGATGATGGACACCCCCTGCTGCGTCAGGTTACGCATGATTACGAACAGTTCTTCCGCTTCCTGCGGCGTCAGCACGGCGGTGGGTTCGTCCAGAATGAGAATGTCGGCGTGACGGTAGAGGGCTTTGATGATTTCTACCCGCTGCTGGATGCCCACAGGCAGGTTGCGGATGAAGTCGTCGGGGTTAACTGCCAGGTTATATTGTTGGGACAGGCTGTGGATGCGGCCGGCGACTTCGCGGCGGTTAATGCGCCCCAGCATGGGGATGCGGGATAGAAGGCCGCGGGTTTCTTCCACGCCCAGCATGATGTTTTCGGTGACGGTCATGACGGGGATGAGCATGAAGTGTTGGTGCACCATGCCAATGCCGGCATGAATGGCCTCATTCGGCGAAGCCATCTCCACGCGGCGCCCATTCACCCAGATTTCCCCCTCATCCGGGCGGTAGAGGCCATACAACATATTCATCAGGGTGGTTTTGCCGGCGCCGTTTTCCCCCAACATTGCCAGCACTTCCCCTTTGTGCAGCGTGAGATCAACTGCATCATTCGCCAATACGCCGGGGAATCGTTTTGTCAGGCCACGCGCTTCCAAAACAGGTGTCTTTGTCATCAACAAGGTTCTCCCAGGCTGCCAGACTTGCGCGCTGCGCCGCGCGCCCTGCGCCATCCGGTGGAATTCGGGTTTGTTAACTGGCACTACCCGCAAATTGTAGCCGCAACCGCCAAACCTTGCTACATTTCAGCAGTCTTGCCCGAAACCGAGTTTTTCGGAAAAACTCGGTTTCTAACAAAGGTGGGTGTCAGCCCCCGCCTACGGCGGGGCTGCCGCCGCAGGCGGGGCTGACACCCATTTTTATGGGCAATGTAGGGCGATTTTCCAAAATCGCCCACCCGATTTTGGAAAATCAGGCTACAACGGCGCACTATTTTCTTGATTGATCTGGCGGTTTCGGTTTGCCCGTTTTCTCTTGTATACTTGCGTTACGGTTGGTTCTTGAGAGCAAGGCATTTTGACGAGGTGTGTTATGACGACGATTCAGTTAGAAGTGTCTCGTGACCATTTGTTGCAGGCAATTGAACAGCTAGACAAGGATGAACTGTCCGATCTGGTAGCGGAATTGCTTCACTTGCGCGACCGTCGCTATGCGCCCGTATTGAGCCATGAAGAATCGGAACTGTTTCAACGGATCAATCAATGGTTAACGGTTGCGGAACAGCAACAGCGCGCCCGGCTGCAGCAAAAGTTGGAAGAGGAAACGCTGACACTGTCCGAACATCAAGAACTGATCCAGTTAAATGATAAAGCGGAGTGGCTGAATGTACAGCGGGTGGAAGCCCTGGCGCAATTGGCGGCGCTGCGCCAAATCACCTTACCGCAGCTTATGCAGAATTTAGGATTAGAAGCAACGGTCAATGCCTGATTCCCGTGTGAGCAGCCGGCAGCGCCGGGCCGTTGTTACCAGAGCCGGGGGCTGTTGCGAATATTGCCGTACCCCATCAAGGTATTCTCCCGACCCATTTGCCACTGAACACATTGTGCCTCGAAGTCTGGACGGACGCACGCGGCTGGATAATTTGGCCCTGGCTCGCCTGGGATGTAACGGGTACAAATACAACCGCGTCGAATTTGTTGACTCCAGCAGTAAGCAGTCTGTACCTCTTTTTCATCCACGTAAAGACCGTTGGTCAGCGCATTTTGTCTGGGATGAAACCTGCACCCTCATGATAGGTCTGACGGCAACAGGGCGAGCAACCATTGAAGCCTTGCGTCTCAATCGCCCCAACCTGGTCAATTTGTGCCGCATCCTCTATGCGGCAGGAGAACACCCTCCTGAGCTAACATACTCATAGATTATTGAGGTTTTCGGCAAACGGGGGTGAGGACACCCCCAGGTGAGGACACCCCCAGGTGAGGACACCCATCCCCCAACCCCCTTCCCTGGCAATGGGCAACAAAAGCTCGGCACGTCCGACGTAAGCTGAGAAACTGGTAACATGACCGAAGGGGCGGTTGCCTGTGGGTGGGGCGTCGTCTATAATGTGAAAATTCATGGAATGGTGTGGATTATTGCGCTTTGATGAACGCATGATGGAGGCAAATGTTGGCGGAGTCTTATAGTCAGACGCCCATGGCGGCGCCGCCCACGCTGATCTCGACAGAAACAGCGCCCATAGAGCGGGCGCAGCGCCCGGAGTTCCTGGCGCGGGAAATCGTGGAGACGATTATTTTGACGTTGTTCATCTTTTGGATGGTGAACACGGTGACGGGGCGGTTTCGCATTGAAGGGCACAGCATGGAGCCGACGCTGCATGAAGGGCAGTATGTGCTGATCAATAAGTTGAGCTACTATCTGGATGAACCGCAGCGGGGGGATATTATTGTGCTCAAGTTCCCCAATGACGAAAGCCGCGATTTTATCAAGCGAATTATTGGCTTACCCGGCGACCACATTGAGATTGGGGATGGGCAAGTGAAGGTCAATGGGGTGACGCTAAACGAACCGTATATCAAAGCGCCGCCGAATTATAGTGGGAGTTGGATTGTGCCGGCAGATAACTTCTTCGTGTTGGGCGACAATCGCAATAACTCCCATGACTCTCACAGTTGGTCGTTCCTGCCCAGGCGGGATGTACTGGGTAAGGGATGGCTGATTTATTGGGGCCCATCAGATTGGGGATTGGTTCCCCATTACGCCCATCTGATTAGTTGACGGCAGCAGCCGGCGTTTTTGCAGAAGAAGCGCCGGCTGTTATCATTCTTGTGCCAGTATGCCATTCGCAGCCTGAGGATTAGGGTTTGTAGTAGCCGCTTTTGGACATTTAAAAATTAGTCAGGTAATAAATTGTCATTCCCAAGTCTGCCAAAGTGTCATTCCGAGAGCCTGTGCTGAGCCTGCCGAAGCATCTTCCGAGGAAGACCTACTACTCTGGCGGGCAAAGGCGGTAGGGATTCCTCCCCTTCGGCAGCCTCAGGGTCGGAATGACACGGCCGACGTGTTTATTACCGGATTTAATCCTTAACTTTCTATAGCGGTTTGGACGGCTAAACTTGTGCTGAGCGTAGTCGAAGTAGCCGTTACTACGAACTTATTTCTGGACAATTCAAGAAGTTTAACTTCTTTGGAGAGGTTGAACTTCTAAACAGGCACGACAGTTTGTGGTAGCCTATGAGCGTTAGACGCGAAGACGTAGAGGCGATGGTGCGCGAGGTGGTGACGCGGCTGGTAGGCCAGCCATCTGCGCTGCCAACTGCTTCGCAGCGATCGATCGTGGATGCGGAGGACGTGCGGCAAATGCCCAGGGATTCCCGGCAAACGCTGCCGCCGCAAGCCATTCTGACGCCGCTGGCGCGGCAGACGGCCCTGGAGCGGCGCATCACCTTTGTGGACGAGATGACAGCGATGTCGCCCCCCCTGACAGCCGCCAGCGCCGGGCAGCGCGTGGTGGCTCTGGGCGCGGATCACGGCGGGTATGGGCTCAAAGAACAGCTTAAGAAAGCGGTGGCGGCGGCGGGCTACGCCGTCGCCGACTGCGGCACGCACAGCGCCGAAGCCGTAGATTATCCTGATTTTGCCTACGCGGTAGCCCGCCTGGTGGCGAATGGGCAGGCGTGGCGGGGCATTGTGGTAGACGGGGCGGGTATTGGCAGTTGCATGGCGGCGAATAAAGTGCCAGGCGTGCGCGCCGCTATGTGTTATGATCAGGCGACGGCCATTAACAGCCGCGAACATAACGACGCCAACGTGTTGACGTTGGGCGCGGGGTTGATTGGGCCCAATCTGGCGCAACAGATTACGCTGGTGTGGCTGGAAACCGAATTTGGCGGCGGGCGGCACGCGCGGCGCGTGGATAAGATTGAGGCGATTGAAAAACGGTTTGCTAAAAGATAGCTTTTTATTTACCGCAAAGACGCAAAGGTTTCTAAGGGTTTGCGCGTCTATAACTCAGCAAGATTGGTTCAATCTACAAGATTGAACCAATCTCCGAAGTCAAAAGTTGTTGGCGAACGAACCCTTAGCGCTCCTGGCGTCTTTGCGGTAAAAATCCTGAGAAGTCTGGTAGATGCCAGGATAGGACGTCTGAGACAAGCATGGCAACGTTGAATGCCGGACAGGTTAACCAGCTAATCGAAGAGATCACGCGCGAGGTGCTGCTGCGGCTGAATCAGGCGCAGGCGCCGGCCGGGGCTAATAGCTGCGCCTGCACGGATGGTCACTGCGTACAAAACTGCGCCGAGAAGGTGCAGAAAGTGGTGCAGGCAGGCGCGGCGCGGTTGTCCGCCGGATTGGGGGCGCGCCCGCACAGCGACGATATTGCCGGCATGATCGATCACACCCTGCTCAAACCCGACGCCAGCCAGGCGGAAATTGCCCAGCTTTGCTACGAAGCCAAAACGTACCACTTTGCTTCGGTGTGCATCAACCCCGCCCACGTCAAACTGGCGGGACAACTGCTCAAAGATTCGGACGTGAAAGTGTGTACGGTGGTGGGGTTCCCGTTGGGGGCCACGCCCGCGGTGGTCAAGGCGTATGAAACGCAGCAAGCCATTCGGGACGGGGCCACGGAAATAGACATGGTAATTAACATCGGGGCGCTGAAGTCGCAAGATTATCGCGCGGTGTTGGAAGATATTGCTGCTGTGGTGCGCGCGGCTCATGCCGGCAATGCGCTGGTAAAGGTGATTATCGAAGCGGCTTTGCTGACGAATGAAGAGAAAGTGGTTGCCTCGCAGTTAGCCAGTACCGCCGGGGCTGATTTTGTGAAAACGTCCACCGGTTTTGGGCCCGGCGGGGCCACTGTGGCGGATGTGGCTCTCATGCGGCGGGTGGTGGGGCCAGACCTGGGAATCAAGGCGGCGGGCGGCGTGCGCACCTTCGCCGATGCGCAAGCCATGATTGAAGCGGGCGCAACGCGGATTGGGGCCAGCGCCGGCATTAAAATTGTCAGCGACCGCCAGGGTGGTCGCTCCAGCGGTGGGAATTATTAGGCGCGGTTGCCGCGCGGCAGCCATGCGGCAGCCGCGTAGAAGTGCGCCGCGCCTGGGAAGTTATTATGAACATCTGTCCTCATTGCCACATAGGTCGCATCCAGCGCCAGGAAGTGAATTACGTTTGCTGGCTGGATGGTCACATGATGCTGGTGCCGCGCACGCCCGCTTACGTTTGCGACGTGTGCGACAATCTGGAATATGATCCTGATTTTATGTTGGGCGTGCGCTACCTGATCCACCAACACGAAGCCACGCAGAAGCAAACTACGCGGGCGCGGCCCAAGAAAGCGGCAGGCAAGCCGGCCAAGTCCAGCGACCTGGCGCCGCTATAGGCGGAAGCGGCGGCGGTTTCAGGGCAATGGAGATAACGATTGCGCATGTGGCCCTATGGACGGCAGACCTGGAACGGCTGAAAACGTTCTATGAGCGTTATTTCCAGGCGCAGGCTGGGCCGCTGTATGTGAATGCGGCGAAGCAGTTTTCGTCCTATTTTCTCCGTTTGGGCGACGGCGCTCCTTTAGAATTGATGCATTCGCCCGCCATAACCGGGCCGGCGCGCCCAACCCAGGTCCCCGGTTACGCCCACATAGCCCTGTCGGTGGGGTCGGCGGCGGCAGTGGATGCCCTGACGCGGCGGTTGCAGGCGGATGGCTATGCGGTCATGGATGGGCCGCGGCGCACGGGCGATGGGTATTACGAGAGCGTTGTGCTAGACCCGGATGGCAATCGCCTGGAAATTACGATTTAGGGAAGGGATGTTTTATGTCGGTTGAACTGCGCAGTTACGTTTTTTTGGATAGCTTGCAGCCGCAGCACGCGGCTTTTCTGGGCACGGTGGCCAGCGGTTTTTTGCCGCTGCCAGGGGACGCCTCTTTGTGGATCGAAATCTCCCCCGGCATTGAAATCAACCGCATCACGGATATAGCCTTAAAAGCCACGTCTGTCTTTCCAGGAATGCAGATTGTGGAACGGCTGTATGGGCTGTTGGAAATCCACTCCAGTAGCCAGGCGCGGGTGCGGGCGGCGGGGGCGGCGGTGCTGGCAGCGTTGGAGGTGCAGGAAGAGGATCGGCTGAAGCCGCGCGTGGTTTCCAGCCAGATTATCCGCAACATTGACGCGCACCAGGTGCAGCTTATCAACCGGATGCGGCACGGGCATATGATTCTGGCAGGGCAGACGTTGTACGTGATGGAAGTGCAACCGGCGGCGTATGCAGCGCTGGCAGCCAATGAAGCGGAAAAGGCGGCGGAGTTGAATATTTTGGAAGTGCGCGCCTTTGGCAGTTTTGGGCGCGTTTATCTGGGGGGCGAGGAGCGGGACATTATGGCGGGTTACCAGTCGGCGATTGACGCCATTGAGAGCGTATCGGGCCGGGTGGCGACGGGTAAATCGGAATAACGAACTGTCACCGTAGGTTAAGACGCTGATTTGGTTTTGGTTTGTATCTTTACAAAAACAATCAGGATTTCGCAGATTCATTTTGTGAGTGGCCTGAGGGAGCGCTTTTGTAGCGCAAACTGTTAGTTTGCGCGGACAAACTAACAGTTTGTCCTACATTTTGGAGGAAGACGTATGGCTGAAGCATTAGGGATGATTGAGTGTAAGAGTTTTGCGGCAATGGTGGAAGCTTCTGACGCCATGGTGAAGGCGGCGCGGGTGGAGTTGGTGGGTTATGAAAAGACGGGCGGCGGCTTTGTCACGGCTATCGTGCGCGGCGACGTGGCGGCGGTAAAGGCAGCCGTAGAAGCCGGCACGCGCGGCGCGGAAAAGGTGGGCGAAGTGGTGTCGGTGCACGTGATCCCGCGGCCTCATGCCAACGTGGATGCGGTGCTGCCGTTGGGCCGGCAAAACGCAGCCGAAGAGTAGGTTTTTGTAACTATTCACCGCGAAGACGCAAAGAACGCAAAGATTTTTTTTGCAAGTGTGGGGAATGGCGGCTGGCGCAGGCGCGGTGGTGCGGTTGTGTGCCGGCATTTTCCCCACCCCAACTAGAAGGAACCGCCATGTTTCTCGGTAGAGTGGTAGGTACGCTTGTCTCGACGCAAAAAGAAGCCTCGCTGGACGGCCTTAAGTTTCTGGTGGTGCGGCGGCTGACGGTAGACGGCGACGATACGTCGGGTTACGTGGTCGCCGCCGACGCCGTGGGCGCGGGTCTGCACGAGGTCGTCATGGTGGCTACGGGTAGTTCCGCCCGCCAGACGGTGTACACCGATAAACGCCCGTGCGACGCGGTGATCATGGCGATTGTAGACACCTGGGAAGTGGACGGGCAGGAGAAGTATCGGAAGAAGTAAGAAGGAAGAAGGGGGAGGGGAGAAGTGAGAAAGGTTGGGCGGTTATGATGGATGATGGGCAAATTCAGGCGATTATTGAGCGGGTGATGCGGGAGGTGGGGCAGCCGGCGGCGGCTGTGGCTGCGCCCATGCCGCGGGCGACCAGCGCGCCCGCGCCCGCGGCGGCGGGCGCGCCCGCCACGGGCGATCATGGCTTGTTCCCTACCCTGGATGAAGCGGTCAGCGCGGCGGAGGCAGCGTTTCGGGCGCTAAACCGGATGCCGCTGGCGATCCGCAAGGATATGGTGGCGCATATGCGCCAGGCGGGGCGGGAGTATGCCACGGTGCTGGCGGAAATGGCGCACAGCGAGACGGGCATGGGGCGAGTGGCGGACAAGGTGTTGAAGAACATTCTCAACGCCGACAAGACGCAGGGCCCGGAGGCGCTGGAAACGGAAGCCTGGAGCGGCGACGGCGGCTTGACGATTACGGAATATGCGCCTTATGGGGTGATTGGGGCGTTGACGCCCAGCACCAACCCGACCAGCACGGTTATTTGTAATGCCATTGCTATGGTGTCTGCCGGCAACGCCGTCGTCTTCAACGCCCACCCCAGCGCCAAAGGCGCCTCCAACCGTACCATACAAGTCCTGAACCAGGCTATCCAGCGGGCGGGGGGGCCAGCCAATCTACTGACGGCGGTGGCCAACCCCACTTTGGAGACGGCTACGGCTTTGATGGAACATGCCGGCATTCGCCTGCTGGTGGTCACGGGCGGTACGCCCGTGGTGCGGGCGGCAATGCGCAGCGGCAAGCGGGCGGTGTGCGCCGGGCCGGGCAATCCGCCGGTGGTGGTGGACGAGACGGCGGATATTGAGCAGGCGGGACGAGACATCGTGATTGGCGGCTCGTTTGACAACAATATCGTCTGCACCACCGAAAAAGAAACGTTTGCCGTCGCCGCCATCTGCGACGACCTGATTCAGGCTATGACGCGACATGGGGCGGTCAAGCTGAATAAGTGGCAGTTTGACCGTTTGTGGCGGGCGGTGATTGTCAAAGATCGGGGCCCAGGCAAATATGCGGATATGAACAAGGCGTTTATTGGCAAGAACGCCGCCGTGCTGCTGGCGGAAATCGGCGTCAGCGCCGGGCCTGAAGTGCGGCAGATTGTGGCGGAAGTGGATAAGATGCACCCGGCGGTGTGGTCGGAACAGATGATGCCCATCATGCCTGTGGTGCGGGTGGCGAATGCGGATGAAGCCATTGATCTGGCGGTGGCAGCGGAGCACGGCTTCCGCCACACGGCGGTGATGCACTCGAAGCATCTGGACAACCTCAGCCGCATGGCGCGGGAGATCAATTGCAGCATTTTTGTGAAGAATGGGCCGTGCCTGGCCGGGTTAGGTTATGGCGGCGAGGGGTACTGCTCCTTTACCATTGCCAGTCCCACGGGTGAAGGGCTGACGGGCCCGCGCAGCTTTAGCCGCCTGCGCCGCTGCACCCTGGTGGATTCTTTCCGCATTGTTTAACCATTTTCGTCATGGCAGGCAACCTGCACAACGTCAACTGTGGGCAATTTGGGGCGCGTAAGCGCCCCAAATTGCCCATAAAAGTGGGTGTCAGCCCTGCCTGCGGCAGGGCTGACACCCACCCCTGTCGGATGCAGAGGGCGAAGGGCGCTGCGCGCCCTCGCTCACCATTACGCCTTCCCGGCAATGAAGCGGGATTAACCGGCTATTTTCTCAATGTCTAAGTTCATGCCCATTTGCGCCGGCATTTTGCGAATTTCATGACCAGCTTAACGGGCCCAGGCCGGATTCAGCTAGAGATTTTCACGGATGCGCACCGGATTAGCTGCCAGATGGCGGTGGGTATCCGGGGGCTGCACGCGGAGTTGGCGGACAGCAGCAGCAACTACCGGGAGGTGGAAGACGCTTATATTTCGCGCGTGAATGAGCCGGCGGAGATTACGGCTAATTATGCGCGCTGCGCCTTGCGTAAGGACAACGTCAAGTTTGTGGTGCTGCAAGACAGACGCGAAGGGCTGCCGATGGGATCGCATCACGCACAGTCTGTTTACACACGCGGGCGACCGGTGCCTGTGTTTTTGACAGTGCCGGCATTCGAGATCCGCGGCGAACTGCGGCACGATGGCAAGGTGTCGCCGGCGCTGCTGATGGCGCAGGCGATCAGCCGTTATTTGTTTGTGTTTGCAGCGACGGCGGCGGCAGCGCTGCATCCTCAGGTTGTTTATCATGGGGATTTGATTATGGTGGACGCGGCGCAGATAGGGGTGTTGGGCATTGAGGAGCGCCGCTGATGGCTGACATTCTGGTCATTGACGACGATGAGCAGATGCTGCAAGTGGTGGGCATGATGCTGCGGCGGGGGGGACACCAGGCGCTGCTGGCGAATACGCCGCAGCAAGGTCTGGCGCACATTGTGGAACAGAAGCCAGACCTGGTGGTGTTGGACGTGATGATGCCGGGGATGAGCGGGTATGAGTTGTGCCGGCAGGTGCGGGCGCGGGCAGAACTGGCTGACTTGCCCATCCTGATTTTGTCGGCGCGTTCGCAGGAGGTAGACCGCCAGGCGGGCTTGCAAAGCGGGGCTACTGACTACCTGAGCAAACCCATTATGTCTCAAGCCCTGTTGCAGCGGATTGACGAGCTTTTGTCGCAGCGGTTCCCTGCCAGCCGCACAGCAGCGGAAGGGTTTGTGCTCAGCTTTTTTAGCCTGCGCGGCGGCGTGGGGCGGACGACGCTGGCAGTTAATCTGGCGGCGGCGCTGCGAGCGCAGGGGCGCGGCGGTGTTTGCCTGGTGGAACTGACGCCCTCAGGCGGGCAGGCGGCGTTCCATTTGCGCCTGCAGACGACGGCGTCCTGGGCTGATTTGCCGCCGCTGCCGGCAGAAGTTGGCTGGACGCAGTTGAGCGCCAGGCTGCTGGCTCATTCTTCCGGCTTGCGTCTGTTAGCCGCTCCCGCCGCGCCGCAATTGCCGGCTATGCCGGCAGCGGAAAGCGTGACACATTGGCTGCAACTGCTGCGGCAGCAAATGGATTATGTGGTGATTGACCTGCCGCCGCTGCGCAGCGCGGCGACGCAGGCGGCGTTGGGCTGCGCGGATATGGTCTGGCATGTGGTGACGCCGGATGTGATTTCCTTGCGCCTGGCTTTGCCAGGACAGAAATTGTTGCAGACGGCGGCGGCAGAGACGACGGCAAAGGCGTTTTTGCTGAATCAGGTGACGGCGGAGACGCTGCTGCCGGCAGATGTGGTGGAACGCGGGCTGCGGCAGCGGGTTGCCTTTCAGGTTGGTTATGATGCGCAGCAGGCGCGGGCGTTAATGCAGGGCGCGCCGCTGGCGTTGAGCAGCGCCCAGTCGTCGCTGGCGCTGCTGGCGCACCGTCTGGCTGAAGGGATTGGCCAGCAGGCGCGGGCTCGCCAGCGGGCGGCAGGCGCCGGGGCGTAGTTTTTAGGATTTCACCGCGAAGACGCGAAGGCTTGTCCTGAGTATTGTCGAAGGAACGCGAAGAAGAGTCAGAGGGTAACACCTTTTATGGATTTTCCGGCGTTGGCTTTGTTGGAGTTTAGCAGCATCGTTGCCGGCATCGTTGCCGGCGACGCGATGGTGAAACATGCGCCGATTGCTTCGCTGCAAACGGGTACGGTGCAGCCCGGCCATTATCTGGTGCTGGTGACCGGGGACGTGGCGGCGGTGGAGGAAGCGGTGCAGGCGGGGCAGGCAGCCGGGCAGGCGGATTTACGCGACCTGGTGTTTTTGCCTAACGTGCATCCGGCGGTGGTGCATGGTTTAAGCGGAGGGCGGCAGCTTCCAGCCGCGGATGCTTTGGGCATTATTGAGACGCAAACGGCGGCGGCGGTGATTCGGGCGGCGGATGCCGGCATGAAAAACACCGCAGTAGACCTGGTGCAGCTGCGCCTGGCGGATGGGTTAGGCGGCAAAGGGGTGGCCTTCTTCACCGGATTGGTGGCGGACGTGGAGGCAGCCGTGGCGGTAGCGGCAGCGGCGGCGCAGGCGCAGCTTTTGCGCCAGGCGGTTATATCGCAACTCCACCCGGACATGCGCCCCAACGTTCACGCCAGCCGCTTTGGCGCTCACTTTGATTGGGGTTTGAGTTAAGCTGATGCAACTTGCGCGCGTGATGGGCACCGTGGTGGCTACCCGGCAATATGAGGGGC
>JAGVTM010000266.1 GCA_019136785.1 Chloroflexota bacterium
GCGCTGGTCATGGCCCAACTGTTTCTGGTCATCCTGACCGCGCCCGCTTTCACCGCCGGGGCTATTACCGGCGAGCGCGAAAAACAAACTTACGATATTCTACGCGCCACGCTGCTGTCAGAACGCGCCTTCGTGTCGGGTAAACTGCAATCCGCCCTGGCTTACGTGCTCCTGCTCATTGCCGTCGCCATCCCCCTGGAGAGCATTGCCTTTCTGATGGGGGGCGTCTCCCTGTCAGAACTCATCATCTCGCAGGTTATGTTAGCGCAGGGAGCGCTGACCTTTGCCCTGCTGGGGCTGTTTTGTTCCAGCCTGACCCGCAGCACGCTGGCGGCTACGGTGGCTACCTATGGCGCGGCCTTTTTTGTCACGGTTGGCTTTCCCATCCTGGTTTTCCTGCTTATCACCATTGTGGGGCCCCTCATAGCCGTCAGCAGCATTACACCCGTCTGGCCCCTGCCCGCTCTGGCTATTTACGCGGGACTGGCGCTGGCGGCGGCCAATCTGCCGGTATCCATGATCCTCAGCGAGATTATGCTGCTCGAAGAAGGCTCCATCTGGGCCTTCACCGCCACAATTGACGGTCATTCGGTGCTGGTGCTGTCCCCCTGGTATCTGCACCTTTTCTGCTCTATGCTCTTTGCCTGGCTGCTGTATGCGCTCACGCTGCGCCGTCTGCGCCGTCCCAGCCTCGCCTGATCCCGTTAGCGCCGCCAGACCATGACGACCCAATCTCCCTTTCCTGCCGCCTCCGAAACGCCAGATTTTGCGTCTCTACAAGCCCTGCTGGCCCGCTGGGACAGCCGTCGCCGCTGGCGAGACAGCCTGCTCTGGGGCCCGCGCGGGCTGCTGGTTGGGCTGCTGGTTGCCGTCCTCCTGGCTGCCGCGGCGCGGCTGCGCCCACTGCTGGACAACGCCGAACTGCTGCGCATTACCCTGGCGCTGGCAGTGGGCGGCGCCGCGCTGGCGCTGGTCTGGACGCAAAGCCGCCGCCGCAACCTGTTGGCGCAAGCCCGCTTTGCCGACCGGCAGTTCCACTTGCAAGAACGGGCCAGCGCCGCCGTGGAAATACACCAGGGCACGCTGTCTGCGCCGCCGCCCATCGCCCGGCAGCAGCTTCACGACGCCCTGCGCGCTGGCACACAGGTCACGCCGCAAACGCTTCGCGACAGCCTGCCGCTGCGCCTTAACCGGCAGGATTGGATTATCATTGGCCTGGCTATTATTCTGTTAGGCATGGCTTTCTGGCTGCCTAACCCCCAACTGGACATCTTGCGCGGGCAGCGCGCCGTGGCCACAGCGGTAGCCGAACAGGCTGAATCGCTGGCTTCGCTGCTGGAAACGATTCAGGAAAACCCGGTATTGACCCCCGCCCAACAGGAAGAGCTGCAGCAGCCAATAACCGGCGCCCTGGAAGCGCTGCAAGAGGGCGGGCTGACCCAGGAGGAAGCGGTAGCCGTTCTATCCGAAGCCGAAGCAGACCTGCGCGACCTGGCAGCCAGCAGCGACACATCGGCGCTGCGCCAACAACTACAAGAGGCTGGCGCGCCGCTGGCAGAAAACCCGGCCAGCCAGTCGCTAGGGCAGGCTCTGCAAGCTGGCGACTTAAGCGCCGCCAGCGCCGCCGCCAACCAACTGGCGGATGAACTCCCCAGCCTCAGCGCCGCAGAACAGGCGGCGCTGGCGCAAGACCTGGCAGAAACCGCCCAGGCGCTGCAAAACACCGATTCGCAGTTGGCGCAGCAGTTGGCGGAAGCCGCGCAGGCGCTGCAAAACGGCGATGTGGCAGCGGCGCAGCAGGCGCTGCGGGAAGCTGCCGGCACGTTACAGCAGCGCGCCCAAGAGCAAATCGCCGCGCAGCAGGCTGCCCAAGCGGCAGAACAACTGGGGCAAGGACGTGAAGCCGTGGCCCAGGCTGGACAGACCGGGCAAAGCCAGGGACAGCAAGCCAGCGGTGGTCAGGAAGAATCGGGTCAGGGACAGGCAGGTCAGGGACAGGCGGGGCAAGGGCAAGACGGCGGTGAGGGCGGTGAGGGCGCGTCTGGTTCGCCCATAGAAAGCCTGGGCAATGAGGCAGCTACCGGCAGCGCCGAAACAGGCGGCCCCGGCAGCCCTGGCCCAGGCGGCGGGCACGTCGAAAATGTATATGTGCCGCCGTTGGTAGATTTGAGCGGTGAGGAGGGCATAGACGTGGAACTGCCGGCAGAATGCCTGGCAGACCCGACCGCATGCGGCTCCCTGCTCACCGAAAATCCCACCCCCTTAGACGACGAGCAAAGTATCGTTCCCTACAGCCAGGTCTTTGGCGATTACCGCGATGCCGCCTACGAAGCCCTGGACAGCGACTACATTCCGCTGGGCATGAAAGAATTTGTGCGCGACTACTTCGCATCGCTAGAACCGTAGGCGCGTATCGCATACGCCCATCTGTAGGGACGTATCGCATACGCCCATCTGTAGGGACGTATCACACAGACGCATTGAGGACAGCAACATGATGGCCACCGCCATTGAACAAACGGAACTATCAGTAGCCGACTTCCGCGCCACCGCCGCCAACCTGGAAGAAGAACTGGGCAAGGTAATCGTCGGGCAAAAAGACGTGGTGCGCCATGTGCTGGTCGCCATTCTGGCTGATGGGCACGCCCTGCTGGAAGGCGTGCCCGGCCTGGGCAAGACGATGCTCATTCGCACCCTGGGGCAGGTGCTGGACATGGCTTTCAGCCGTATCCAGTTCACCCCAGACTTGATGCCCGCCGACATCACCGGCACCGACATTATGGAAGAAACCAGCAGCGGGCGGCGCGATTTTCGTTTTCAACGGGGTCCCATCTTTGCCAATCTGGTGCTGGCGGACGAAATCAACCGCGCCACGCCCAAAACGCAATCAGCCTTGCTGGAAGCCATGCAGGAAAAAACAGTGACGGTTGCCGAACACACCTACCCGTTACCTGCGCCTTTCTTTGTCCTGGCTACGCAAAATCCTCTGGAAATGGAAGGCACATACCCGCTGCCCGAAGCGCAGTTGGATCGCTTCTTTTTCAAGGTCAACGTCCCCTTCCCTTCGGCAGAAGAGTTGACCGAAATTCTGGCGCGCACCACCGGCAAGGAGTCGCCGACTGCCGGCAAAGCCGCCGACGCCGCCCGCATTCAAGCCATGCAGCAGTTAGCCCGCCAGGTGCCCATTCCTACGCACGTCAGCCAATACGTCAGCCAGGTCATCCTGGCTACGCACCCTGGACGCAGCCCGGCGTCCCTGGTCAACCAATACGTGCGCTATGGCGCCAGCCCGCGCGGCGGTCAGGCGCTGGTCTTAGGCGGCAAGATCACGGCTTTGCTGGCTGGTCGTTACAACGTCAGCTTCGACGACATTGCCGCCGTGGCTCCCGCTGCCCTGCGCCATCGTCTGCTGCTAAACTTTGAAGGACAGGCTGAAGGCATCACCCCAGACGCCATCATTGCCGACCTGCTTGCCGAGATCGGCCAGCACCTTCCCCGCGCAGGATAAACGATGAACCCGCCCACCACCCAAACCCCAACAGCATTAGCGCCTCCCCCCCCCACCTGGCCCCCGCCGCAGGGAATGTGGACCTACCAGGACTACGCCCGGCTGCCGGCAAACCGCTTCCGTTACGAGGTCATCGGAGGGAACCTGTACATGGCCCCCGCCCCCAACCCCAAACACCAAAAAGTAAGCGTCAAATTGAGCGCCGCCCTGGAACAATTCGTGACCCATCGCCACTTAGGCGAGGTTTACACAGCGCCCATTGACGTGGTGCTGCCCGAACTCGCCACCCCTGTTCAGCCAGATATACTGTTCATTGCCGTTGAGAATCAGGACATCATCGGTGACACGCGGATTCAAGGGACGCCTGATTTCATAGCCGAGATCTTGTCTCCAGGCAACCCTGAACACGACCGTTACCTGAAGTTTCACCTCTATGCGCAAGCGGGCGTGTCCGAATATTGGGTCATTGATCCCGCAAGGTGTACAGTAGAAGTCTACGTGCTGCGTGGGCAGGCTTATGCTTTATTAGGCAGCTTTACCCAGGCAGCAACCCTCCGCTCTGAAATCTTCCCGGACCTGGCGCTGCCCGTCTCCCACCTGTGTACCGCATCATGACCGGCAAGAACCCGCTCCTGGCCCCTCTCTCTGCTGTTCTGACGCAGCCCACGCCAGAAGCCATCTGGCAACTGCGGGGAGAGCTGTGGGCTGCGCCCATACCCCCATCGTCCCCAGCCATCCACACCTGCGCCAGTTTCTACCAATTTCTCACCCAACTGGCAGCCAACGCCGCCTCCCACCAATACAGCCAGTTTGCTTCCCTCCTGGATATGGGCGCGGTTGGCAGCGTCGCCATCCAAAACCTGTTAGAAGACGAGCGCACGCCCGAATGGTGGCAGCGCTTCCTGGTGGGCGGCGTAGGCGAAGGGCTGATGGTGCTGGCTGCCCGCCAATACGTCAAAGCCTGGGAAGAAGAACTCCGCGCCGCCTACCTGACTGCCGCCTGGACGTTGCGCGAAGCCTTATGGACACTTTCCAGCCAATTGCAGCCAGAGATAGACACTGCCCACCGGCTGCGCCTCATTGACGACTTGCTCAGCCCGCTGCGCCAACCCAACGTCCGCGGCGCCGCCAAAGCGGCCCTGATCGTCCGCCTCTTCCAACTGCTGCTGCTGCTGCAACTCGCCCCCCATCTGACCGAAACCTGAACCCCTACCGATGCTGTTTGACGAAGCCAACCTGCGCAAACTGGAACAGTTGACCCTGGTAGCCAACCGCGTGCGTGTGGGCGTCATGAAAGGGGAGCGGCGCAGCCGCAAGCGCGGCACTTCTATTGAATTTGCTGACTATCGCAGCTACACCCCCGGCGACGACCTGCGCCGGCTGGACTGGAACATCTATGCTCGCCTGGAACGGCCCTTTATCAAGCTGCTGCACGAAGAGGAAGATCTGTCGGTGCACCTGCTGGTGGACGCCAGCGGCAGCATGGTCTGGCCCGCCGACGAAGCCGCGCAAAAACTGCGCTACGCCCTGCGCCTGGCGGCAGCCCTGGGCCACATTGCCCTGTCCGGCGGCGATTTGCTGACCGTAACCCTGCTGCGCAGCGGCGGCAACCTGGCCTGGGGCCCCTATCGCGGGCAACTGCAGTCGCTGCGGCTGCTGCAGTTCCTGGAAGCCGGGCAGGGCAGCGGCATCACCAACCTCAATATCTCGCTTAAAGATTACGCTTTGCGGGCCCGCCGTCCCGGTCTGCTGTTCCTGTGCAGCGACTTGCTCTCTCCCGCTGGCTATGAAGAAGGCGTATCCGCCCTGCAAGCGCGCGGCTATGAAGTCGGCCTGATCCACATTCTCAGCCCGGATGAGGTAGAGCCGCCGCTGGCAGGCGACGTGAAACTGGTGGACGTAGAAACAGGCGGCGATGCCGAGATCACCCTGGACGTGAGCATGATTGACGTTTATCGCCGCCGCCTGGAAGCGTGGCGCGCGGACATTGCCGCCCTCTGCGCCCGCCGCCAGATCCATTACATTCCTGTGGCCACCGACGTGCCCTGGGACAGGCTGGTGCTGCAAACGCTGCGCCGGCAAGGCATCGTCAAGTAAGATGTCCTTTCTTACCCCCTTATTCCTGCTGTTGGGTTTGTTGGCTGTCCCCATCATCCTGATGTATATGCTGCGGCTGCGGCGGCGGGAGATGCTGGTCAGCAGCACCCTGCTGTGGCAAAAGCTGCTGCGAGACCGCGAGGCAAACGCGCCCTGGCAAAAGCTGCGCCGAAATCTGCTGCTCATTTTGCAGCTATTGATTCTGGCAGCCCTGGCGCTGGCGCTGGCGCGGCCCTTTATACCCGTGCCGGCAATTGTCAGCGGTAGCGTCGTCGTGTTGCTGGATGGCTCCGCCTCCATGCAAGCCACCGACGTCCCGCCCAACCGTTTCGCTGCAGCCCAGGCCAAAGTGACAGAGTTGATCAACGGCCTCAGCGGCGCAGACCAGATGACCATTATCCTGGTAGGACGTACCCCGGCGGTGCTGACACCCACCACGGGCGACCGCGCAGCGCTGCGGCAGGCATTGGCCACGGCGCAGGTGGAACAGGGCGAAGTGGATTGGGCAGCAGCGGCAGCCCTGGCCACCGGCGCGGCGCAGGGGTTCCGCAATGCCCGCATTGTGGTGGTATCCGATGGCGGCGTGCCGCCGGGTTTGCCGGCAATGCCCGCCGAAACCATCTACGTCGCCATCGGTCAGCAAGGGGAGAACCTCAGCCTGAGCGCCCTGGCTACCCGCGATGGCCCTGCCGGCGCCGAACTGTTCGCCAGCGTGACCAACCATGGCGCCAATCCGCAATCCACCCTGGTCAGCCTGCGCCTGGATGGCCTGCTGCACGATTCCCGCCGCCTGACCATTGCCCCCGGCGCATCCGCAAACCTCACCTGGCCCCTGCCGGCAGACGCCAGCGCCATTGAAACGCACCTCAGCGACAACGAACAGGATTACCTGGCTCTGGATGATACCGCCTGGGCCGTCCATCAGGGCGGCGTGCGCAACCGCACCCTGCTCGTCACTGCCGGCAACCTGTTTCTGGAACAGATTTACGCCGTCCTGCCCGGCATTGACGCTTTCAAAACCAGTCCGGGCAGCAAGTTGCCGGCAGCAGAACAGCCATTCGACCTCTACATATTCGACGGCGCGCCCCTGCCCGACCCCCTACCCGCCGCCGACATCCTGGCCATCAATCCTCCTGCAAGCGTCCCCGACCTGTTCACCGTCACCGGCGCGTTCTCCGACACCACCGCCATTCGCGTGGCCGACAGCCCCCTGCTGCAATTTGTAGATTGGGGCAGCGTGAATATCCGCCAGGCGCAGCAAGTAACCGCGCCAGGCTTGCAAACGTTGGTTGAAGGCGTGGGCGGGCCGCTCATTCTCGCCGGCGAACGTGGACAGCACCGCCTGGCGCTGGTCACCTTTGATCTGCACGACTCCGATCTCCCCCTGCAAATCGCCTTTCCCATTCTCATGGCCAACCTGACAGCCTGGCTCACTCCCGGACAGGCGTTTGACAGCGCCGCCCAGTTGCAGCCGGGCGATCCCGTGCAGTTAACGCCGGCAGCCAGCGCCACGGGTATCTCTGTGCAGCGCCCCGATGGCGTCGTCTGGGCCAGCGCCGTTGAGGACGCCGACCTGCTGTTTACGGAAACGACGCAGCCTGGCCTGTATCAAGTGACCGTACGGGACACCGCCGGGGAGCGCCCCGCTGGCGCTTTTGCCGTCAACCTGTTTTCCGCCGACGAGTCGCGCATCTTGCCGGCAGCCACCCTCAACCTGGGTCAGAAAACGGCAATTAGTGCCGGCAGCAACGAC
>JAGVTM010000210.1 GCA_019136785.1 Chloroflexota bacterium
ACCTGCTCACTGGCACCAGCGCCGGCGGCATTGTTGGCGCATTGGTCGCTGCCGGGCTGGAATTGGAATCCATTGCCGCGTTCTGGAGTCAGCTCAACCTGACTCAACTGTTCTCTTTACCCGGCAGCAAACCCGCCGTCATGGACAACGCCAAAGCGGAAGCGCTGTTAGAATCGCTCATTGGTCGCCCCACATTTGCCGATCTGCGTCTGCCCCTGGCTCTGGTCACCGTTGACCTGGTCAGCCGCCAGGAGGTGATTCTGGACGAAGGGGATGTGATTACGGCTGTGCTGGCTACCGCCGCTTTTCCCGTGCTGGCGCCGCCAATAGTGCGGAATGGCATGACCTTGATTGACGGCGGCGTCGTAAATAACGTACCATTCGACATAGCCCGCGCGCGCGGCGCGACTTACGTCATCGCCCTTGACTTGAGCAACACCGCGCCCTATGGCACGCCGGCGGAACCACACGCCAGCGCGCCGGGACTGTTGGGCAGGGCGCTGACCGTGACGCAGCGCTGGCCCATCTGGCAGGTGGCGTCGGCTGTTTCCGATATTTTGACCATGCAAGGGGTGCGGGCGCGCATGGCTATTTCGCCGCCGGATCTATTGGTGCGCCCAGAGGTGGGTACGATTGGGCTGCTGGATTTCCACCGCACCGCGGAAGGGATAGATGCCGGCAAAAAAGCCGCCCAAAAACACGCCGAAGCGCTGCAAAAACTGAAGCAGCAGAAAACGGGCAACAAAGAACAGACCGCAGAAATCAAGTAACAAGTGTAACCATTCAGGACTTTATCTTCGCGCTCTTTGCGTTTTTGCGGTGAATAGCTACTAACGGACAACCCTTCAGGAGAGTATCAATATGCAGATTTTGGGCATTGACGTCGGCGGTACGGGTATTAAAGGGGCTTTGGTGGACGTGCAGCGCGGCGAATTGAGCGTGGATCGCCAGCGCATCTTGACCCCCAGGCCAGCCACGCCTGACGCCGTCATTGGCGTGATCCAGGAATTGGTAGACCACTTCGACTATTCCGGTCCCCTGGGCGTCGGCTTTCCGGCAGCCGTCCTGGATGGCGTCGTCAAGACAGCCGCCAATATAGATCACACCTGGATTGATTATGCGGGCGAAGCCCACATCAGCCAGGTCACAGGCTGCCCCACCAAACTGCTGAATGACGCCGATGCCGCGGGCCTGGCGGAACTGCGTTTTGGCGCGGGCCGAGATCAGCCGGGCGTCGTTTTCGTTTTCACCCTGGGTACAGGCATTGGCAGCGCCCTCTTTGTAGACGGGCGATTAGTACCCAATACCGAGTTGGGGCACCTCTACCTGCCCAACCAGGCGCACGACGCCGAATATTCCGCTTCTGAACGGGCGCGCATTGAACTCGAGTTGAGTTGGGAAGCGTGGGCGGCTAACCTGGATGCCTACTTGCATCACATCTACGGTCTCTTCTGGCCTAACCTGATTATTCTGGGCGGCGGCGGCAGCAAAAAGATTGATAAGTTTTTGCCGCTGTTGACGGTGCCCGTGAAGATAGTGCCGGCAGAACTCGGCAACGAAGCCGGCATTGTTGGCGCCGCCCTGGCCACAGAACTGCTCTATGCCAGCCGCGTCTAAACGACCTGCCTCATGAAACCGCCCAAACCAGGTCCTCGTCTCGCTTTTTTGCCCTACGCCGACGTGGAAGCGCTGGCTGAATGCCTGGTGGCTTTCGCCAACGCCAACGGCGGCACGGTGCTGTTGGGCATAGATGAACGGGGGCGCCCCACCGAAACCATCTGGGAAGAAGAGGCGGAAAGCGCGCTGCGCGAAGCCGCCACCCGCTGCCAGCCGCCTGTGCCCACCCAATGGCAGCGCGTGGAGTATGACGGGCATACGCTCATTGGCATTGAGGTACACCGCAGTCTGGAACTGCACAGCCTGGATGATGGCCGCATCCTGATTCGCAGCGGCAGCTATAACCGCCCTGTGCTGGGGGACGAGATCAGCCAGCTTGCCGCCAGCCGCAGCTCTGCCGAATATGAAGCGGATCTGGTGCCCGGCGCCACTGCCGCTGACTTTGACCAGGCGATTCTGGCGGAATATCTCGCCAAGCGCGAGGGGCGAGGAGCCGCCCGCGTCACCTCCGTGCCCCAACTGCTGTTCGAGATTGGCGCAGTCAATCATGCCGGCGAACCCACCGTTGCCGGCATTTTGCTTTTCGCACCCAAGCCGCAAATATTCCTGCCCCAAAGCGGCGTCGTGTTTGTGCGTTTTGCCGGCACAGAACCGCGCAGCGGCGGCGAGGAAGGGGGCCCAGGCTACGGTCGTCGTGACGAAATCAGCGGCCCCCTGGCGCGCATTGTGGAGCGCGCCTGGAACATCATCTGGGAAGAGATGCGCGTGGGCGCTGTCCTGGGCCAGTTGGAGCGGCAAGAAGTAACCGAATACCCCCCCTTTGCCGTGCGCGAAGCCCTGATCAACGCCGTCGCCCACCGCGACTACCGCCTGCGTGGGCGGCGTATCGAACTCCGCATGTACGACGACCGCATGGAAGTCATCAGCCCCGGCGGGCTGCCCGGTTACATGACGCTGGACAATCTGGTGGAAGAGCACTACTCGCGCAACCCCCGCCTGGTCAATGGACTGTACCAGTGGGGCTACATTGAGGAATTAGGCCTGGGCATTGACCAGATGATTGAAGACATGGTGCAGCTAGGCCACCCGCCGCCCACCTTCCGCGCCACCCCCTACTCCTTTACCGTCATTCTATCCAGCCGCCGCCGCGCCGCCCCCCCTGTCGCCCCCAAATGGGCCAGCAGCATGAACGAACGCCAGGCGCGCGCCCTCACCCACGTGCGCGAAAACGGCAGCATCACCAACCGCGAATACCAGCGCCTCTGCCCCGACGTCTCCCCCGAAACCCTGCGCCTCGACCTGGCTGACCTGGTAGAAAAAGGCGTCCTACTCAAAATCGGCTCCAAAAAAGGCACACACTACATATTAAAATAACCGCAACCGTACAGATGCAGCCTACTCCCACCGCAGCATCATAATGATGGATTAGATTGGTTCAATCTGGCAGATTGAACCAATCTATCCAATCACGGCTGACAGAACACTGCCCATGTTTGGGATAAATTTGGGATAAATTTGGGATATTTGGGAAACCGTTTGGGTTTTTGGGAAAACAACTTTGGATATGTGGCCTTTACAGTTCTTGCGCCTCAAAGACAGCCACCGCCGCCAGCAAAAAGAGAATAACCAGGACAATGCCGGCAGCCAACGCCCCTCCATTAGGCGCAACAGGCGCGGCTAACCCCAACTGGCTGGCCCAAGCCACCAGGCCAGATGGCATAAACGGCCCAATCAAAGGGAGGCTGCCCAACAAGAGCAGCAGCACCGACGCTAAAAGACCGACGCCCGCCGCCGCGCCAGTGGTGTGAGCCACCGTGCTCCCCCACAACGTCGCCGCCGCAAAAACCAACAGCCAAAGCAGCAGCAGCACATTGCCAAACAGAAACGGCCCCAAAGCCAACGGCGTAAACAACAAGCTCGTATAATACGCCGCCCCCAGCCCCGCCAGCGCAAAAGCCGCCAGGTACACCAGCGCCTGCGCCGTAAACTTGCTCAACACAAACGCCCACCGCGGCAGCGGCTTACTCAATATCATGGGCGCAATGCCCCGCTCTCTCTCCCCGGCCACTGCGCCCATCCCCAACAGCAGCGCCATCACAAAGCCAAACTGCGTCAGATTCTTGATGTACTGTCCCACCGCGTCGGCTGCCGTCGGCTCTGGGACCAGCGCCGCGAACTGCTCCGCGCCCGCCACCGAGCGCAAAATCTCCGGCGTAAACCGCGCCAGCAGCGGCGAACCGAGTCCAAAAAAGAGAAACACCGCCGCCACGATCCACACCCGCCGCGTGCGCCACTGCTCCCGCAGTTCCTTACCTGTAGCGGCCCAAAACAGAGCCAGTTCTGCCCGTATAGCCGGCTGCGCCGGTTGCGCCTGACCGCGCGGCCAGGTGCGCCACAGCCAGACTGCGCCCGGCAAACCAAGCCCCACCATGGCTCCCCACACCGCCCAGGGGGAGGCGCTGGCCTGGCCCACATAAACAACCGCCGCATCAAAAGCCGCATGATACAAGAGCGCCAGCAGCGCATACAGCGGATTGCGCCGCTTAAAAGCCGTCCACACCAACAGGGACAAAATGACGTGCAGCCCAATAGCCACCCCTCGCTCCAGCGCCGCCAGCAGCGACACCCAGGGCATCTGCCGCAGCGCGTCCAACTGCTGCCCCATAGCCGCCGTCTGCGCCGCCGTCAGATTGAGCGTACTCAGGTCAGCCCCCCGCAGCGCCCACAGTTGGCTAAAACTGGCTGCCGCCAGCACAGCCACAAAACCCATCGCCTCTACGCCGCCATGCCCCAGGCCCACCATGACCGCGTCTGACCACTGCTGCCCCTGCCGGCGACGAAACAACACCGCATATCCCACCGCGCGCGCCGCCGTCTCAAACAGACCCGCGCTTAGACCCAACAGCAGCGCCGCCTGTATCAATGCTGGCCCCGTGGGCAGGGCGTCTGCCGGCAGCACACCCACTTTCCCCAGCCAATGATTCACAGGCAAATGCACTGCCTGCGCCCCCCCAAACGTCAGCGCTCCCAACAAAAACAGCCCCCAGGACGCGCCGCGCCGCCGCCGCCAGCCTACCGCCAGCGCCAGCGGCAGCAAAATCATCAAAGCCGTCGAGAGACAAAAAAAGAACACGGTCATATTCGCCTCAACCACAACAATACCAACCGCCGCACATTGTAGCAAAACTGCGCCCCATGACACCCCCTGGCTCTCGCAGGCTGAGCTTGCCGAAGCCCTTGTCGAACTCCTTGTCCAAGCCCTGGTTGCCTTCGACAGGCTCAGGCAACGGGCTAAGAGTTACCCGCTGGCAATCGTCGCGCCTGGCGCTGTTCCTGACAGCGTCCTCCGTGCCTGCTTGCCAATACGCCGCAACACAAGCAAACCACAACCGTCCCCAAGCCTGAAACACCCCCCACCTGACATCCATGATGCTGATTTTTTGCCTATGCTCCGCTTTCACACTATACTCACCGCCATCATCTGGCATCATTGAGTCTTACTACCACTGCTATCACCTCACGCAAATTCCAAATAGCTAACCGAACCGGCTTCGTTCAACAGGATTCATGCGGCGGCTTGCAAACTGATTCTATCAAACACATTTTGACCGCGCCGCATGAATCCTTATCCGTTGGGGGATGCCATCCAGACAATTTGGGGTCTGGTCTTGATTTTTGGCATGGTTCATAAAGCGGAAACTGTGCTTTACAGATTACTCGCAAGTGTCATTCCGAGCGGAGTCTTCGGAGCGAGGAATCCCTGTTTACGTGTTGGTCATAGGGATTCCTCGGAGGATGCTTCGGCAGGCTCAACACAGGCTCTCGGAATGACAATTTAGTGCCAAATTTGTAAAAACGCATCGGTTGTTTTTGAACCATGCCTCAGAATGCGCCGGGGTGACAATATGCCGCGATCACTGTATGATCTTGCCTGATGGTGCGATGGATGGGAATTTTGCCACGATTTTTGACCTCTCGCTGCTGGTCATGAAGGAGAGAAAATGGGCCGCGGCGCACCATACCTGTCCCTTCGGCAGGCTCAGGGCAAGCTCTGAGCTTGTCGAAGGAATGGATGAAAATGTCATCACAGATTTCACAGATCAGGCAGATTCACGCAGATTGGTTTTGTGGATGGCTTGGCAGTGGCTTCACTGACCACTCGCCACTCACCACTATTTTCGAAGGATTATGGGCATGGAAGAGCAAGATAGTCCTCCTGGCTTTTGGGCCAGATTGGGCCGCGGCGTCTGGCGGGTGGTTCGTTTTGTGCTGCTGCTGGTCATTTTGTCTACGGTGGGCGTCATTCTGGTGTTTGGCGGACAACAGATTGTGGGCGAAGTGAACCGCTCGTTTGAGAACATTAACAGGCGGTTTGACATTCAGAGCCAGGAAATTGAGGGGCTGCAAAGCGACGTGGGCGGGTTGTTGCAGACGGATGCGGCGGCGGCGGCAGCGCTGCGCACTCTGGGCCAGGATATGACGCGGCAAGCCAGCCGGTATGAGGAACAGGCGGAAGCTGTAGATGCCCTCAGGCGCGAGTTGACGACTGACCTGGCGGAGCAGGCTGACTGGCTGGCGACGCTGACGGCGCGCGCCGTGGAGAACGCGCAAACGGCGGCTGAACTGGGAGGGGCGATTGCGGCGGCGCAAGGCGACGTGAATGAGAACGCGCGCCGCCTGGATGGTTTGAACCGTGAGCTGACGCAAAGCCAGATGGCAACGACCAGCGAGTTGGCGACTTTGCGGGCGGAATATGCCACGCCAGAAGAAGAGGTGATCGCGGTCATGACTTCGCTGGCTTACTTCCGAGTGTGGGAATTGATTGCGCGGGCGCGGCTGCGCCTGGTGGAAAATAATGTGGGTCTGGCGCAGGCGGATGTGGCTCTGGCGCTGTCTATGGCTGCGGATTTGAGCGCCATAGATACCGCCGCCGCCACGGGATTGCCGGCAGTGCAGCAGCGGCTGGCGCTGGCGGCGGCAAACTTGCCGGCAGACCCCATTGCTGCGGCGCGTGATCTGGAAGCAGCCTGGGAGCAGTTAGACCGTTTGTTGGGATTGGTGTTGGCTCCAGCGTCGCCCGCTACGCCCACTCCGGCCGCGGCAGAAGTGACCTTGACGCCGCCGCCAGCCACACCGACGCCGCCGCCGGCAACCCCATTGCCAACGGCGACCGTCACGCCGCTGCCTACGGCTACGCCATAGCAGCGGGTGGTCTTGTTTTGCCAGGGTTACGCGCCAGCCAGGCTTTGCCAGACGCGCTGGCGGGTTTCTTCATCCGCAAATGTCAGGTAGATAGTTTTGCGCACGGGCGGGGGCATCTCATCGGGGTGGACGTAATACGCCCGCTGCACCTGCGCGTAGCGGGGCCCCCAGGTGGAGCCAAAGGTCACTGCCAGCGTGGGCAGCGGCTGGGGACCAAAAATCAGGTGGCCTGATTCGATTTTCTCTACATCCCCTTGATTGATGAACTCATAACGGTATCGCCGGGGGGCGATGGCGACCATGATGGCGTGCTCGCCCAGGGCGACGCGCCACATTTGGGCGGTGCGCAAGAACATGCGGTCTTCCCGGTCAACGATGCTGAACACGCCGGTAGCCCGCACGTCAATGCGCTGTTCTGCCGGCAAGTACACCTGAACGGCAGGCGGGGGCGCGTGGTCGGGACGAAACCGCGTATAACCGGCGCGATGCACAGCGGTCCACATCA
>JAGVTM010000563.1 GCA_019136785.1 Chloroflexota bacterium
TATGACCTGGTGATCAGCAACAAGAGCGGCTTTTGTCATGGCATTATCACGGATACGCATACGCTGCACCTGTGTTACTGCCTGACGCCCACCCGCTACGTCTGGCGTTACCACCAATACGCCGAACAGGAAAATCTGGGGCCTTTGGTGCGCCTGCTGCTGCCGCCCTTCCTGACGCAACTGCGCCAATGGGATCGGTTGGCGGCGGATCGGGTAGACCATTTCGTGGCTATCTCGCAGGTGGTGCGTCGCCGAATCGCCAGGGTGTATCGCCGCGACTCGACTATTATTTACCCACCGGTAGATACCAGCCGCTTTGCCCCGGCGGCGCAGGTAGACGATTATTACCTGTTTGTGGGGCGGTTGGTGCCATATCGCCGGCTGGATTTGATGATTGAGGCGTTTAACCAGCTACAACTGCCGCTGGTGATTGCCGGCACGGGGCGCGACCGCGACCGTCTGCAAGCCCTGGCGGGGCCCACGATTACCTTCTTGGGCTACGTGCCCGACGCCGATCTGCCCGATCTCATGGCCCGCTGTCGCGCCTTCCTGTTCCCTGGCGAAGAAGATTTCGGCATCGCCCCCATTCAGGCGATGGCGGCGGGACGGCCCGTGATTGCTTACGCCGCCGGCGGCGCGTTGGACACGGTGATTCCAGGTGAAACGGGCGCCTTGTTTGGCGAACAGTCAGCGGCGGCGATTGCCGCGGCGGTGCGCGCTTTTGACCCGCTGGCGCTCAGTCCGGCTGTGCTTTGCGCCTACGCCCGCCGTTATGACGTGGATTTGTTCCGCCAACAGATGATGGATTTTGTGAATCGTAAATTAGACGAGCATCGCACATGGAACTACGCGCCTACTGGAAAATCTTAAAACGACGCTGGCTGTTGATCGTCGTGCCGGCCCTGGTGGTATTGGTCATTGGCGTGGCGACGTATACGCCGCCGCCGCCCGCCTACAATGTGGGCGTGCGCTTTATTGTGGGGCAACTGCCTACGGCTGCGGCGGCGTTGGAAGACGAAGAGCGGCTGGCGAACTGGCAGGCTTCGGAATACATTGTCAACGGCTTGACCGATTGGGCGCACGGGTTGAATTTTGCCCAACTGGTCAGCGAACGGCTGGCGGCGCAGGGGATAGACGTGCCGGCAGGCGTGATTATGGGTGGGCTGCACGCGGACAACACGCGCAGCATGATGCAGTTGTCGTTGACCTACGGCGGCGATCCAGAAACGCTGCGAGCCATGATGCTGGCAGCTATTGACGTGCTGCAAACGGAAAACGGAAACGCGCTGCCGCAGTTGGCGGGCGCGCCGGCGGCGTTGTTGGTGTTGGACGAACCGGTGGTGAACCCGATTGCTGCCGGCATTCGCAGCCAGCTAGATCTGCCCCTGCGCCTCTTGCTGGCATTGGGCGCGGGCCTGGGGCTGGCTTTCCTGGTCGAATACCTGGACCCCACCCTGCGCGGTCGAGAGGAACTCGAAGAACTTTCCCTGCCCCTCCTGGGCGAAATTCCCCGCCACAAATGACTTGCTTATCTGACAATCAAAGGACAACTCCCTTATGGAACTTAGCGACTATTTCCGTATTTTGCGCCAGCGCGGCTGGTTGATTATCCTGCTGGCTCTGCTGACTGCTGCCGCCGCTTTTGGCTTTAGCAAAGTGCAAACCCCCGTCTATAAGAGCAGCCTGAAATTGCTGGTCAGCCCCTCCCGCACCGACTTCGGGCAGGCGCAGGCAGCCAAAGTGCTGCTGCGCGGCTACGAGTCCTGGATGTTGAGCAGCCTGCGCGCCGACCTGGTCATTAACCAGCTCCAGTTGGATATGACACCACGCCAGTTGTTAGGTGACGTAGCGGTCACGTCGGATGACTCCCGTTTCATTATCCAGTTTGACGTGAAAAACAGCAATGGCGACCTGGCGAACGACATTGCCCGCACCTGGGGCGATTTGCTCATCCAGCGGCAGGAAGATATTAACGCCACCTTGCGCAAAGAGGATCGCATTGGCATTGAACCCATAGATATGCCCACATATAGTCTGGACAGCCCGAAAACGACGATCAACACGGCTGCGGGGGGGGTATTTGGGGCGCTGTTGGGCCTTATCGTTATTTTTGTGCTGGAGTGGCTGGCCTCTGGCGTGGTGCGCCGCCCTGAAGACGTAGACCGCTACCTGGATATCCCCGTCATAGGCGCTATCCCTCACAGCCAGAGTTAATCAGACAGAACCTCGCCGCCAACCATGAAGATCAGCGAAAAGATTCCCCTATCGCTGGATACACTGCTGCTGGTGCTGCTGAGCCTGCCGCACTTGTGGTTTAACCCGGTCAGCAATGCGTTGCTGGT
>JAGVTM010000108.1 GCA_019136785.1 Chloroflexota bacterium
ATGGGCACAAAACGGGCCAGCACCACCGCCTTACCCCCATGCTTTTCATAAAAGCGGCTCGTGCGCTCCAGATATTCCGGCTTCAAAAAACGAACCGTCCCGCTAAAAGCGCGGAGGCCAATATAATGCCCAACCTGATAGTTCACCGTATCGCCTATAATGGCCGCCGCCATCAACAGCAAAATCAGCCAGGTCACATTCAAGTTGCCCAGCGCCGCCAAAGCCCCCGCGGCAAACAAAAGCGAGTCGCCCGGCAAGAAGGGCGTAACCACCAGACCTGTCTCGCAAAAAATGATAAGGAACAAGATCGCATACGTCCAGGCCCCGTAGTTACTGATAATCTCGCTCAGATGCGTGTCAATGTGCAGGATGAACTCAATGATCGTTTGAATGATTTCCATAGAGAATGAGCCTTTGCCCGAGAATATAAGCGACAGGCGTCCCAAATAGGCAGCCTCAAGAGAACCCAGTCTGTTCAGGCGGCGGAATGATTTTCAATGCGATACTTGAGGCAGGTGAAGAAAGCCTGGCTCTGTTTCTGGATGAGCGGGTGAATAAACTGGGGCGGCATGCCGGCATATCCTCCCACCAGATCCACATCCAGTTGCCATTGCACCCTCGTGAAACCCGCGCAGCCATTGACCAGACGCACCGCATTGTACGCCAAAAGCTGGTGAGCCGCCGCAACAGTCGCTCCGCCCTGTCCCACCGCCACCCGCACCTGCAAAGCTGCCTCCGATGGCGCCAACTGGTGCAGCCACTCCAACTCCGCCGCGCACGCCAGCGACGCCTGCCCCACCGGCACAGCCAGCCGCGCCAGAAAACGGCGCGCCGGTTCCACAACCGTGACAGACTCCAATCCCGCCACGCAGCCGCTCATCGCCTGCGTATTGGTCAGAAACTGCCACACCTCCTCGCGCGCAGCCTGAATGTTGATGGTAATATCAAACCGCATGGCCATTCCGGTGCCTTTCCAACCAGGCGGGGAAAGCCGCCACCGATTTTTCAATGAAGCCATCCACTATCTCCCGCACGCGCCACTGCGTAATATTTTGCGCAATCCCCTCCACCATCACCGAGGGCATAAAACGCAGCCCTTTCGGTCGCGGCAAAGTAGCCAACAACTCAAACGTATAATCCACATGCGTCTGGTTGGGCCCGTGAGACACAAAGACCGATTCGCTGGCATAATACCCCTGCACCTGAGAAGAATTAAAAGACGACTTAGCCT
Source organism: Chloroflexota bacterium (assembly GCA_019136785.1). Lineage (GTDB taxonomy): Bacteria > Chloroflexota > Anaerolineae > Promineifilales > Promineifilaceae > JAGVTM01. The sequence goes on from JAGVTM010000108.1 coordinate 1,232, forward strand.
TCACTGGCGCATAGCCATCCAGCGGCGCGATGCGGATAATCCCCTCATCTTCCAGCACAATCGTCTGCACATCGCAAAAAATTGTGATCTGGTAAGCCCCCATTTCCGTAGCGCTGTATACCATCCGGTATTTATTTGGTCCTAAAGACTCGTGCAGTTCAATGTGGGGGAGAAAATCAATCAGGCGGGATAGATCTCGATAGAAATCAATGGCTGTCGCAACATCGGCGGGAAAAGTAAATGAGCGGCTGTTAGACCCCGCGATTTTCATCATAAGCCCTGATCCATCTCCTCATTATTCTCATCAGGCGTCACCAGTTGGTTAAGGTGCTCCAGTTTGCTCGTTAGAGCGTCAAGCTGATTTGCCAGATAAGCAATATCCGCCTGCGTAGGCAGCCCACGACTTCTCAACATCTCTTCCAACCTCTCCTCACTAGGCGGAAAGTCAGCCAGACGACGTGTTTGCGCCAGCAGCTTATCCCGCAGCCGTCGCCCCTCTTCCTCCGCCAGCTCCCCCTTCTTAATCAACATTTGAATACGATGTTCAATTTCGTCATCCACCTGACGAATCAAATCCAGCGGCGCTGCCAGCGCATTCCGCAGCGAACTAAGCCGATCCCCGCCAGCCTTCACCAGACCCGTCAGCACCGATTGCGGCAAAAACCCGCTGCTTTTCTTCTCTTGTTCAAAGATGATCTGCGTGAGCGTGAGCGTAGTCAGGTCTTCGCCGGTGGTATGATCCAACACCTGGACTTCCTGCCCATCCCGGATCAACTCTGCGATGCCGTCCAGGGTGATATATTTCTTGGCTTCTGTGTCATACAGCTTGCGGTTAGGATAACGCTTAATGACGGCCATTATTCCCTCCGTAACGCACAATGGGGCTGCAAAACCTTCGTCGGCGCTGTAACGGCGTAGTCAGGTAGTATGTTGCCCGCGCCAGGATGCTTCCACCTCTTCACGATGTAGCCGAAACTTCTCAATATATGGAATAGATTGGTTCAATCTCCCAGATTGAACCAATCTATCAAATCATGGCTGACAGGACACTACCCTGCCGCACTCCATTGAGAAGAGCGTACATTAGTTTGGACAGGTTATACAGCAGCCTGCCTGGGGCTGCTTGCGTGAGCGGCTCCAGCGAGCGGCTCCATGATTTTATTATATGCGTACTGACACAACCGCGCCATCTGCCCGCCCCTGACTCTGGCAAACGCCCTTCAAAGTCGCAAAACATCCGGTTTCACCCGCCAGAGTAACACCCCAGTAAATCGTGGTGATCTCTTTAACCGCCTACCGGCCCCGCAAAGCGAGCGCGGACGCATCGTCCGGCGCGGACGCATCGTCCGGCGCGGACGCATCGTCCGGCGCGGACGCATCGTCCGGCGCGGACGCATCGTCCGGCGCGGGCGCATCGTCCGGCGCGGACGCATCGTCCGACGGCATCGGCGACGGGCAAATTTGGGCGCGTCTGCGCCCAAAATTGCCCATAAAAATGGGTGTCAGCCCCGCCGCAGGCGGGGCTGACACCCACCACGATTAAGTGCAGCGCTACCCCCGCCAGAACAGCCAATACCAAACAGAGAGATGTCCCCCATCTTCATGGCAGCCATCTCCCTGTTGTCAGGCGATTCTATAAAGCGATATACGCCCAAAAGCCCCCTTCCCTCTCTAGGGGGAAGGGGGTTGGGGGATAGGGGCCTTCCCCTCCAAACCTATCAAGACGTAACCGCCGCCTTCTTCAACTCATCCACCTTCCGATTAAGAGCATTAACCTTCGTCGTCAGCTCCTTGATATCATCACGCGTCGGCACATTCATCCGCGCCAACAGCTCCTCCAGACGCCGATCCAATTCCGTTTCCGCCTTGTCCGTCGCCTTCTGAGCCTGATCCTTGCGCCGTTTGAACATGTCATCAACCATCTTGCGCCCATCTTTCTCCAGCGCTTCACCCCGCTCCACCAGCTTGTCGAAAAACTCCACAAACCGATCCTGCGTCTCATCCAGCCTGTCCTGGCCCATAGAAACAAAGCCCAGCCCCGCCAACATCAACCGGTGCGCGCTGTGCACCACAACATTCTGCTTTTCCTCTACCACTTCGATCATTTGCGGCTTCTCGCCGTTTACCTTTGTCATCGTCCTTTACCTCTAAAAGTTTAGAGCCTGCCAGCCACCAGACTTAACCGTCTACAAAAGTCTCAACCACCCCTGTACACTTTCTGGCGGCGCGCAACCCCTGAATGATTAAACCAATCCTTCATGACGCACTGCGTTATGAAGAATATAACACACCGCGTCATAGAAGTCAATACCCTGCCAACCTTCTGACACACTTCTTACACACCGCCCCCCAGACACGCCCTAACCAGGGAAGGGATAATAGTAAACAAAGGCGCGCAGCGCCCTCTCCGAAAAGCCCCCTTCCCCCTTCAGGGGGAAGGGGGTTGGGGAATGGGGGTCTCCCCCCTCCCCTCCATTAGACAGCCTCCCCCACCTGCGCTATACTTATAACAGATGACCCAATCTGCCTGCATACAACCCCGCCCCTGCGGGGTTATTTGATCGTAACTACACAGCCCCTCTGGGATTTAACTGCGAAGTAAGCCGCCACCACAAAGTTCTATCTTTGCCTTCTTTGCGTCTTTGCAGTGAATAGTTACATCTGATCACCCTGTAACCACCACAAACAGGACAAACGGAGCAACAAAATGAACAATGACAACGTCGTCTACCTGACGCCAGATGGCCTCAAAGCCATAAAAGAAGAACTCGACTTCCTGAAAAACGAAAAACGCGCCCACCTTTCCGAACGCCTGCGCAAAGCCATCTCCATGGGCGACCTCAGCGAAAACGCCGACTACCACGCCGCCAAAGAAGACCAGGCCTTCATGGAAGGGCGCATCCGCGACCTCGAAGACACCCTGCGCCGCGCCAAAATCATTGAAACCCCCGGCGCCTCAGACAAAGTTCGAGTTGGCAGCCACGTCACCATCAAAGAAGACGGCTACGACGACGAAGAAACCTACCACATCGTCGGCGTACACGAAGCCGATCCATCCCAGGGCCGCATCTCCAATGAATCCCCCTTTGGCCGCGCCCTCCTGGGAGCCAGAATCGGGCAAACCGTGCGCGTAGACACCCCCACCGGTATCCTATCCCTGAAAGTCCTGCGCATTTCCTAAAATAATAGGCGCGTCCCTTCCCATTCATGCCCGCTCATGGGCCAGGATAGCTGACCAATATGTTACGCCAACCGCCGCGAATTCTACTTCTCACACTTTTCTTCTGGATACTGCCGGCACTCGCCTGCGCCACCACCACCCCCAACGCCGCCCCTGACCTCGACGCCGCCGCCGCCACCGCCGCCGCTTCCCTGCCAGACCTGGACGCCCTGGCTGGCACCGCCGCCGCCCAGGTAGCCACCGCCGCCCCCACCATCCAGGCTGCCGCCGCCACCGAAGCCGCCCGCGCCGCCGCCACCGCCGCTGCTGCCGCTGCCGCCCTGCCCACCCTGGCAGCCCAGGCTGAAACTGTAGGCACACTCGTAGCCGAACTGCCCCAGGGCGTCACCCTGGACGAACTCAAAGAACGGTTTGCCGCCGTACAATTGGATGAAAACGGCGCCTTCAGCATTACCATCACCGACGCAGAATGGAACCAGGCACTCATGGCTCGCCAGGAAGCCCGCATCGCCGCCGGCGACCCGCCCGCCACCCAAGACATCACCTTCACCTTCTTCCCCGACCGCATTGACCTCACCGGTCGCGTCGTCAGCCCCATCCAGGGCCCCCTCACAGCATCCTTTCGCCCCTACGTTGCCGCCGGCGCCTTCCAATTTGAAATCCTGGCCGCCACCATCAACGAAGTCGAAGTCCCCCAACCTCTGCTAGAACTCGCTGCCGGTTCTGTCAGAGAAACCATTGACGAACTCATCACCAGCTTACCTGACGGTCTACAACTCACCGCCGTTACCCTACAAGAAGGCGCCATGACCATTACCGGCCAGCGCCCCTAACCACAGCCCCCCCGCTCCTTCGACAACAGCGCATCGTAGGGCGGGTTGCCAACCCGCCCCAGAGAAGGGGTAATGGTGGGAGAGGGGCGCTGCGCGCCCCTCTCCCACTCCGAAAGCCCCCTTCCCCCTTTAGGGGGAAGGGGGTTGGGGGATGGGGGTCTGCCCTTGGCGGTGTCCCCCCCCCTTTACCGGATCATCTTCTTAAACCTCCTTCGACAACAGCACATCGTAGGGCGGGTTGGCAACCCGCCCATGCTTCAAAAACAGTCTCACGCGGAGACGCGGAGAAAAAATTCGTTAAATTCGTGTAACTCGTGGCAAAATTTTCATCCATGATCGTGCGCCGCGGCCCATGATGTCTCCCTTGAACACAGTGGCGAGTCGTCAGTCGTCAGTGAAGCCACTCCCAAACCGCCCCACAAAACAAATCCGCGTCATCTGCGAAATCCTGTTTTCATTCTTCGTGGTGCGCTCCTCCCCATTTTCCCCCTTTTAGATAGATTTTGACAGAAAAATACCCTTATAAAACATACCATGCTGCAACAGCGCACCCAAAAACCATACCGCCGGCTTCCAGCCGGCCACCCATACCACCCGTACCGCCGGCTTCCAGCCGGCCCACACAAACATGCCAGCCTTTCACATACACAGGTCGCTTTCCAAATCACCCATCACTCGCCACTCACCATCACCAAGGACAACCGTGAACAAATCCTCACGCCTCTCCGGTTTTTATAAACTCCCCTTAGAACAGCGGGTGAACACAGTCGCCGATTGGGCTGGCCTGGACGCCGCCGAAAAAGCCACCCTCCTGGGCCAGGGCTTGACCCCCGACCAGGCTGCCCACATGATCGAAAACAGCATCGGCACACACGCCCTGCCTCTAGGCGTAGCCGTCAACTTCTGCATCAACAGCCGCGACTACCTGATACCCATGGCCGTCGAAGAGCCTAGCGTACTGGCAGCCGTCAGCTACGCCGCGAACTTGATTCGCCAGGGCGGCGGCTTTCACGCCACAGCTACCGGCTCCATCATGATAGGTCAAATTCAACTATTGGATCTGCCCAACCTGGAAGCCGCCCGCTGCCGCCTGCTCGACAACAAAGACAGACTCATGGCTTGCGCCGACGCCAGCAGCGAAAGCATTGTCCGCCGCGGCGGCGGCGCCCGCGACATCGAAGTTCACCTCTTCCCCGACACGCCCGTGGGAGCAATGCTGGTCGTCCATTTACTCTATGACACCCTGGATGCCATGGGCGCAAATGCCATCAACACCGCCGTGGAAGCAATGGCTCCCCTGGTAGCCGAACTGACCGGAGGGCGCACCCATTTACGTATCCTATCGAACCTCACCGATCGTCGCCTGGCTACAGCCCACTGCCTGATTCCTGCCGACGCCCTCACCACCAAAGATGGGCGCGATGGTTCCATTGTGGCTCGCCTGATTGAAGAAGCCAACGCCTTCGCCATCGTAGACCCCTACCGCGCCGCCACCCACAACAAAGGCATCATGAACGGCGTAGACGCCGTCTGCATTGCCACCGGCAACGATTGGCGCGCCATTGAAGCCGGCGCCCACGCCTACGCTGCCCGCAGCGGCCAATACCGCGCCCTGACTGAATGGCGCGCCACCGACGATGGCGACCTGTATGGCGAAATCACCATGCCCCTGGCCGTAGGCATCGTCGGCGGCGCCACCAAAGTCCACCCCACCGCCCAGGTAGCCATGAAAATACTGGACGTGTCCTCAGCGGCAGAACTGGCGCAAGTCATGGTCTGCGTCGGGTTGGCGCAAAACCTGGCCGCTATTCGCGCCCTGGCCACCACCGGCATCCAACAAGGCCACATGCGCCTGCACGCCCGCCAGGTAGCTCTGGCTGCCGGCAGCAGCGGCGAACTGGTTCCCCTCATCGCCGAGCGGCTGGTGCAAGAAGGCAACATCCGCGTCAAACGCGCCCGAGAAATCCTACAAGAACTGAACCCCTCCCCCGAAAACGGCGTAAGAGTCAGAGAAGGAGTAATCTAGCGCGAACAGCGCTGCCCCCCCGCCCTCTCCGAAAAGCCCCCTATAGGCATGCCTTCCCCCTTTTGCACTTTGAGAAAACAATCAGGTAATCCCGCCCCGATTGCCAGGGAAGGTGTAATGGTAAGCAAGGGCGCGCAGCGCCCCCTCCCTCTCCGAAAAGCCCCCTTCCCCCTTTAGGGGGAAGGGGGTTGGGGGATGGGGGCACCCCCCCCTGACCATCAAGAACCTATCGCAGCCTTCCGGCAGCCCGTAAACCCCAAGGTACTGAACCATGAACGACACCCAAAACAGTCTAATGAAAACAGACAAACCCGTCGGCATCGTAGGGTATGGCGCCTACGTCCCCCGCTTTCGCCTGCCGGCATCCGAAGTCAGCAAAATGTGGACCGGCGGAACCGGCGGCGTACCCATCCAGGAAAAAGCCGTTAACGGCCTCGACGAAGACGTCGTCAGCATGTCCATCGAAGCCGCCCGCAACGCCCTCAACCGCGCCGAAATTGACCCCCAACTCATCCGCGCCGTCTGGGTAGGCAGCGAAAGCCACCCCTACGCCGTCAAACCCACCAGCACCATCGTCGCCGAAGCCATCGGCGCCGTCCCCCACACCCAGGCCGCTGACTGGGAATTTGCCTGCAAAGCCGGCACCGAAGCCATGCAAGCCGCCATCGGCTTCGTTGGTTCCGGCATGGCCCGCTACGCCCTCAGCATTGGCATGGACACCGCCCAGGGTCGCCCCGGCGACGCCCTCGAATACACCGCCGCCGCCGGCGGCGCCGCCATCCTCATCGGCTCCGCAGCCGAAGCCGTCGCCATCATCGAAGCCTCCTACTCCTTCGTCACCGACACCCCCGACTTCTGGCGGCGCGCGCACGCCCAATACCCATCCCACGGCGACCGCTTCACCGGCGAACCCGCCTACTTCAAACACATCATGGGCGCAGCCGAAGCCCTGCTCACCGGCCTCGAACGCACCGCCGCCGATTATCAATGGGCCATATTCCACCAACCAAACGCCAAATTCCCAGAGCGCGCAGCCGAAATGCTCGGCTTCAGCAAAGCCCAAATCCAGCCCGGCCTGCTCAGCCCCCGCATTGGCAACACCTACGCCGGCTCCGCCGTCATAGGCTTAACCGCCACCCTGGACATAGCCCAACCCGGCGACCTCATTCTCATGGTCAGTTACGGCTCCGGCGCCGGTTCCGACGCCTTCTCCTTCCGCGTCACCGACCACATTCTGGCAGTGCGCGACCGCGCCCCCAAAACCGAAGAGTACATCACCCGCCGCCAACTCATTGACTACGCCACCTACACCCGCTACCGCGACAAACTCAAGATGGCTTAACCTCCTTATTGCCAGGGAAGGGATAATGTAGGGCGAAGGGCGCGCAGCGCCCTCGCCCTCTCTGAAAGCCCCCAACCCCCTTCGGGGGGGAAGGGGGTTGGGGGAAGGGGGCCTCTTTCATTCATGCACATATCACCTCCGAAACAGACCAGAAAACCATGACCAACGTATCCATCATCGGCATCGGACAGACAGAAGTCCGCGAACACTGGGACACCTCCCTACGCCACCTCGCCTGGTACGCCATCGAAGCCGCCCTCGACGACGCCATCACCACCGACATTGACGCCATCTACGTCGGCAACATGCTCGCCGGCAGCCTCAGCCGCCAGGACCACCTCGGCGCCCTCATTGCCGACTTTGCCGGCATGCGCGGACGCGAAGCCATCACCGTCGAAGCCGCCGACGCCTCTGGCGCCGCTGCCCTGCGCCAGGCCGTTCTGGCCATCCAAAGCGGCCTCGTGCAAACCGCCCTCGTCGTCGGTGTCGAAAAAATGACCGACCAGACAGGCAGCGCCATCGGCCACGCCCTGGCTACCACCCTCGACCAGGACTACGAAGCCGTGCAAGGCGCCACCCCCGCCGCCCTGGCCGCCCTCATGATGCGCCGCTACCTGCACACCTATGGTCTCCAACTGGCTGACTTCGCCGGCTTCAGCATCAACGCCCACCGCAACGCCGCCCACAACCCCTACGCCCTGTTCCGCCACCCCCTACCCCCCGAACGATTTGCCGCCGGAACCCTGGTCGCCGCCCCCGTCACCCTGTTCGACCAGGCCCCCCTGGCCGACGGCGCCGCCGCCGTCATCGTCACCCACAGCGAACGGGCTATGGACATGTCCCCCCACCCCGTGCGCATTGCCGGCAGCGCCCTGGCCACCGACACCCTCGCTTTACACGACCGCCGCGACATCCTCTGGCTGGCCGCAGCTGCCGAAAGCGCCCAGAAAGCCATGCGCCATGCCGGCATCACCCCCGCCGGCATCCACCTCTTTGAACTCCACGACGCCTACACCATCCTGGCCGCCCTTTCCCTGGAAGCCTGCGGCTTTGCCCCCCCCGGTCAAGGCTGGCAGTTAGCCCGCGATGGGCAAATTGGCTTAGATGGACGTATCCCCATCAGCACCTTTGGCGGACTGAAAGCCCGCGGACATGCTGGCGGAGCCACCGGCGTCTACCAGATAGTCGAACTGGCGCGTCAATTGCGCGGCGAAGCCGGCGAATGCCAGGTTCCTGGCGCCCGCGTCGGCCTGGCACAAAGCCTGGGCGGCAGCGGTGGTACTGCAGTCACCCATGTGCTGACCATTGACAACTTCCAACCCCCATTTTCAGCCCAGGCTGATAGGTTTTGACAGTCTTTTCCCTTGCCACTGGGAGTTTCTGAAGGCTTTGTTGTGGATAATACAACCATGTAGGATGCGCTCAGTACAGCTTTTGTCATCCTTTTATCAACTCATTTGTCAAACTTTTGCCGCAAATGAGAACGTAGGAGTATAAACACAATGGAAGTCTCACGTCATTGGCGACTCAGAACACAACGATACAGCCTGGTAGGGGAAATATGCCCCAACTGTGGCGTCAAACTATTCCCGCCGCGTGACGTATGCCTGGAATGCGAAGCTCCCGCCAAAGAGCTTTTCACCTTTACGGGCCTGGGCGAAGTCTATTCGTACACCACCATCTACGACGCCCCCGCCGGCTTTGAGCGCTACGTCCCCTACACCGTCGCCCTGGTCAAACTGGCTGAAGGTCCCCTCGTCACCGCCCAGCTCACCGACGTCGCCGCCGAAGACGTGCAAATGGGCATGCCCGTAGAAATGGTCACCCGCAAGCTCACCGAAGACGGCCCCGAAGGCATGATCGTCTACGGCTACAAATTCCGCCCCATTAGCCTGACCGCTTAATCTACCCCTTACCCCCGCACCACAAAGGCTGATCCTGCCACAGGATCAGCCTTTTTTGTTGCCCACACCCCGCCGCGCAGCGCCAGCCCCCCTGCCGGCAAACCCCCTCTGCCAGCCAGCCAGGGTATAATTGAACCCGGCCCTATCCCCGTCAAGCCCCTCCTTCCCCTAAAATAATTATCCTACTTTTCACCCCTCTTTTTTCACTAAAACCCCCAAAACCAGCCATTATTGCCCATCTTCAATCCACCATCTACTCAAAATTACTTCAAAACCCAGCTTTACCCCCGCCATCTTAAGAGTAACATTTTTCGCCCCAAAACGCCTAACCGCGCCCAGGAACAATTGAATCCAGAAATTTTATGCACCCGGTAACATCACTGTAACCCTTTGTTAAGTTGCCCACAAGAAGTTCCAGGCAAACTTTACACCATCAATCTACAACAGGCGCCGTGCAGAGAAAGGTGCGCCGCGCCCCCAAAAAGGAGAACAGTGATGTTTGTTGTACCCAACTATGAAACCTGGTCCAGTCCCCCATTCGCCCGCTTACGCCCCCTCATCACGCCGCAGCGCCAATCCCCTATCCGTTACACCTTTGCCAGAAGCGCTATGGGCAATCTGTCGCCGCGAGATCAGGCCTTGTTTGAACGCTATGGACAGGGAGACATTGCGCCTGTGCCATTTGAGAACATACACCACGCTTTTGAAGCCCATGTCGCTGCCCACCCTGACGCCGTGGCCGTTCAGCATTTGGGGGAGAATATCACCTATGGACAGTTGGATCGCCAGGCAAACCGGCTGGCAGCGCTGCTGGCGCAGCATGGCGTACAGACAGGCGACAACGTAGGCTTGTTCTTGCAGCGGTCTATTCCTATGGTGGTTGGCATTATGGCTGCCCTGAAAGCGGGGGCTTCCTATGTGCCGCAGCACGTGGGCATCGCGCCTGAATCGCACCTTCAATATGTTTTGCAGACCGCTTCCATTAAGGTCATTCTTACGCTGTCCCATTTGCAGCATTTAGTACCTGTGCCCGAAGGCTGCATTAGCCTGGCTGTGGATGAGATAATGCAGCTACCGTTTGCCGGCGAGGCTGCGTATCGGGCTTCTTTTAAGCCGGCGAAGCCCGTTAGCCGGGACAACACCTGCTTCATCATTTTCACATCGGGTACGACAGGCAAACCCAACGGCGTACAGGTAACGCATGGAAATGCCGGCAACATCCTGCTCACTGCGCCCGGCAACCTGGGAATGCGCCCCGGCGTCAAAGTGGGGCAAATCCTGAGCATTGCCTTTGACATGGCTGCCTGGGAGATTCTGGGCAGCCTGGCGAACGGGGCCACACTGGTTATTCGTGGTCGGGACTTCATGGAGACTGCCCGACAGGTAGACGTGCTGATCTCCACCCCTTCCATTCTTAGCACCTTTGATGCCGGCCAATGCGCCAACGTCAAAGTGGTAGCGGTGGCTGGCGAACCATGCCCGCGACCGTTGGCAGACAGATGGGCCTCGTTTTGCACCTTCTACAACGCCTGCGGCCCCACCGAAACGACCATTGTCAATACGATGCAGGATTATCAACTGTGGAACGAGCGGCTCACAATTGGCAAGCCAACCCCGAACAATACCGTCTACATCCTCGACGAAAATATGAAACCGTGCCCCATTGGCGCGGTGGGCGAGATGTGGGCGGGTGGGGCCTGCGTCTCCGCCGGTTACATTGGCAACGACGAATTGACCCGCGAGCGATACCGGTCAGACCCGTTTCTGGGCAACGGTCACGTCATGTTTCGCACCCGCGATCTGGGTCGCTGGACGCCTGATGGCGAACTGGAACATTTAGGCCGCACCGACGACCAGGTAAAGATTCGCGGTTTTCGCGTGGAACTGGATTCCGTGTCCGCTGTCCTGGAATCCGTCCCTCCCTGCCGGCGGGCGGCGACGCTGAAGTTGGATAATCGCCACCTGGCGGCGTTTGTGTCTCCGCGCGCGGTGGACGTGGCGGAGGCGCGCCAGGCAGTGTCCGCCGCCCTGCCCTACTATTGCACACCCAAGTTTGTGTTGGCGCTGGATGAACTGCCCCTCACCAGCCGGGGCAAGATTGACAAGCGGGCGTTGATGCGCCTGGCCATGGCATATGACGAATCGCTGCCAGAACGAGAAGAACTGCTGGAGGTGATGCCATGCTAAAGACGGCAACGAACCGTAACTACTCCGGTGCGACGCACTTTCCCACTGTAGCCGCGACAAAAATCCCGTTTGTAACTACGTCGCACCTGGAACCCGAAGTGGAGGAACAGGGCCTCCTGCCACAACAGGGCTTGTGGAATCGCCTCAGCAGGCGTCCTGAGTTCATGCACTACAATCGCCTGATCGCCCTGGTCGCCCTGGTCAATCTGGCCATCCTCGGCTTGGGGCTGGCGCAAGGCGGCTGGTGGACAAGCGGGCAGACGCCCTTGAGGATGCTGTCGCATCTGGCGCTGGCAAACCTTTCGCTGGCAATTCTCATCCGGCAGCAGGTCGTGATAAACTGGCTGTTTAAGCTGGCTACGAGCGCGCCCACGCACTGGCCCTTGTCCATTCGCTGGCTTTTAGGCAAAGTGTATCATTTTGGCGGCTTGCATGTGGGTGGGGCAGTGATGGGCACGCTCTGGTTCGGCGCGTTTGTGGCAGCGCTGACGGCGGCGCTGACGCAGGGGCTGCCCGGTGTGTCGCTGGCGACGGGGGTGGCGACATACGCGCTGCTGCTGGTGCTGCTGATGATGGTGGTCATGGCCATGCCCTCCATTCGCGCCCGCTACCACAACCAGTTTGAACTCTCGCACCGGTTGGGCGGCTGGACAGCCCTGGCTCTCTTCTGGACGCAAAGTCTCCTCTTTGTCAACGACCAGCGCGGAGTAGTCCCCTTCGGCAGCGCCTTGCTCGCCTCGCCCACCTTCTGGATGCTCCTCATCCTCACCTTCAGCATTGCTCTGCCCTGGCTGCGCCTGCGCAAGGTTCCCGTACGCATCGAAAGCCCCTCCTCCCACGTCGCCCTGGCGCGCTTCAACTACGGCGTGACGCCGTTCGCGGGGTCGTCTACGGCCATCAGCCGCAGCCCCCTCACCGAATGGCACTCTTTTGCCAACGTACCGGCGCCGGGCAAAGAAGGATTCCGCCTCACCATCTCCCGCGCGGGGGATTGGACTGGGGATTTCATAGACGATTCGCCCTCACACGTATGGGTGAAGGGCATTCCCACGGCAGGTGTGGGCAACATTGACCGGCTGTTTAAGCGGGTGGTGTGGGTGGCTACGGGCAGCGGTATTGGCCCCTGTTTACCGCATCTGTTGGCAAGGGAAGTGCCCTCATCTCTCGTCTGGTCCACCCGCACCCCTCGTGAAACCTATGGCGACGCTCTGGTGGATGAAATCCTCTCTGTGCAGCCCCACGCCCTCATCTGGGACACCAACGAACATGGCCGCCCAGACCTGGTCAAACTGGCTTACGACGCCTACAAAGCGTTCGACGCCGAAGCCGTCATCTGTATCTCTAACAAGAAACTCACCTGGCAAGTTGTCTATGGCCTGGAAAGCCGCGGCATCCCTGCCTACGGCGCCATCTGGGACTCCTAGCGCACGAGAAAAGCACCTTCCCGGAAGTTCATTGGACATTAAGAAAATAATCCCGCCCCCTTTGCCAGGGAAGGGGTAATGGAGGGCGAGGAGCGCTGCGCGCCCCTCGCCCTCTCCGAAAGCCCCCTTCCCCCTGGGGGGAAGGGGGTTGGGGGATGGGAGGCTCTCCCCCCTGTTTGCCGAATTATTTTCTCAAACCTCAAGCAACTTCCAGAAAGATTAGAAGAGGCAATTATGACAATCCAAATCGAACAACAGGGGCGCGTCGTCATTGTGCGGCTGAACCGGCCCCAGGTATTGAACGCACTGAACTCGGAAGTGATGCGGGAAATGGTAGCCGCCATGCAGCCGCTGGACCGCGACCTGGAAGTGGGCTGCTTTGTGATTACGGGCAGCGACCGCGCCTTTGCCGCCGGCGCAGACATTAAGGAACTGGCTTCCAAATCCTACATGGAGATGTTCCACCAAGACTTCTTCGCCGGTTGGGATGCCTTCGCCGCGCTGCGCACGCCCAAGATTGCCGCCGTATCTGGCTACGCTTTGGGCGGCGGCTGCGAGTTAGCCATGATGTGCGACATGATTTATGCAGCGGATACGGCTAAATTCGGCCAGCCGGAAATCAAACTGGGCCTCATTCCCGGCATGGGCGGTTCGCAGCGGCTCACGAAACTGGTAGGCAAAGCCAAGGCTATGGACATGCTGCTCACGGGGCGCATGATGGGGGCGGAGGAAGCGGAGCGCGCCGGCCTGGTAGCTCGCGTCATTCCTGCCGGCAAACTGCTAGAAGAGACGCTGGCGGCGGCGCAAACGATTGCCGCCTACAGCAAAACGGCAGCCATGTTTGCTCGCGAAGCCGTGGAACGCGCCCTGGAGACAACGCTACGCGAAGGAATCCTGTTTGAGCGACGCACTTATTACGCGCTATGGGCCATTGCGGACGCCCCCGAAGGAATGCAGGCTTTTCTGGAGAAGCGCCCACCCCAATTTACAGGGCGGTGAGAAAATGTGTTAAGCTATGGCGGTTTGAATAGGTGCGGCACACTTCAGAAGTGCGGCGCACTTCAGAAGTGCGTCGCACCTCACGTTCCTGACCATTTGGAGGAAACCGCCGTTTATGGATGAACAAGAAATACTCGCCGTAGCCGTAGACATTGCCCGCCAGGCGGGCGCCTATTTGCGCACAGGCTTCTTGCAGCCCAAGCAGGTACGCGCCAAGAGCAGCGCCATTGATTGGGTGACAGAATATGACACCGCCGCCGAAGCCATGATTGTGGCCCGGCTGCGCGCCGCCTTTCCCCATCATGCCATTGTGGCTGAAGAAGGCGGCGGACGTGCCGCGCCGGGCGATTATTGCTGGCACGTTGACCCCCTGGACGGCACAATCAACTACGCCCACAACTTCCCCCATTTTTGCGTCTCCCTGGCCCTGGCGCGCGGCAACCAACCCGTGTTGGGCGTTATCTATGACCCCACCCGCGACGAATGCTTCACGGCGACAGCCGGGCATGGCGCTTTCTTGACGCAAGGGGGCGCCATGCGCCGTCTGGCGGTAACGGCGGAGACGGAACTGGCGCGCAGCCTGCTGGCCACAGGTTTCCCCTACGACAGACAGACCAGCGAGCAGGACAACGTGAGCCAGACGCGGGCGTTTTTGAAAAAGGCGCATGGCGTGCGCCGCGCGGGGGCGGCGGCGTTGGATACCGCCTACGTCGCCGCGGGCCGGTTGGATGGGTATTGGGAGTTCAAACTGCGCAGTTGGGACGTGGCCGCGGGGGCGCTGCTGGTGCGCGAAGCCGGCGGCGCAGCCACGATGATGGATGGCCGCCCCTTCGCCCTGGCGGATGGGCCCATGTCCGTAGTCATGAGTAACGGACGCATCCAGCAGCAGATGCTGGACGTGTTGGGGGATTCGTTTTAGTAGTCCACCAAACAGATTCTGTAGCGTTCGCATCTGAGGATGCGAACGCCGGCATCCTTCGATGTACTCAGTCCCGATTCTGAGGATGCCGACACCTCATCCGCCAAAACGGGTTGGCTAAACCATTAGTCAGTTGCAAGAGAATTGCGCCGAAGGGCGACGCACCTGACAAGTGCGTCGCACCTGTAATCTGGCGTCGGGGCGATCAAGGCACAGCTGGCACGGGAGCTAATCGGGACAGCTTTTCACTTTCTGCCAGTTCGAAATATTCTTCAATCAGCCTGATGCTGGCCTGGGCAGATGCGCCGATGCTTTTGGCGGCTTCGCCCAGGGTGGCTTTGTCGTCAGCGTTGGTTTGCAGCAGCCGCAGCGCGGTTTGCGCCTGGAAGCTGTTGAAGGCGATGGTGATCTGGCCCATGTCGCCCATCAGGTTTTGCAGGCGGGAAATGGGGCGCAGCAGGAAGAGCAAGAAGATGTCGCCAATGCCGAAGCCGGCGGCAATGATGGATTGCATTTCGTTGATTTCGCCGCGGTAGGCGCTCAATGCTGGCACGCTCAACAACACAATCCCCGCCGCAAACATCACCACCGACAACACCACAATCGTGTAATAAGTGATGGCAAACTTCTGCCGCAGGCGCAACACCTCTGCCTGTCCATCTTGCAAATTGTCAAACAAATAATCAATCAGCGCATTGTTGGCTGATTCGATCTTGGCTGTGTCAATGTTCATCTTAATCCTCCAAATGGACGATGATCGGAATGGCGTTCCTTCCAGGAACGCCATTCTTCAGGTGTTCAGACCGTTAGCGCGCGCCCACCACTTCGGCAATGCCGCGGCTTTGGCCGTTCGCCACCCAGGTTTCCTCGGCAAACTGCGGATTGCTGGCGGAAGCCACAAAGTAAGTTACGCCTTGCACGGCAGGTCGCTGCCGCAGCCGCTGCCAGAAAGTGACGTATTCCGCCCCTTTAGCCGCCAGGCTGACGGTGTTTTTGTTGTTAGAAGCCTCGGTCACCCAGACAGGTTTTTGTCCCATGTTCTGGCCCGCCAGGTAGCTCAGGTAGCCATCCAACACTTGCAGGGCGGTGTCCATAGGGTAGTCCACGGCCCAGTAAATGTGGGCGGCGAAGCCATCGGCAGCTTGCACGGCAGCGCGGCTCTCTTCCAGGAAGGTGGTAGCGTTGCGGCGCACATTGGTGACGCTGCCGCCCGGCGACAGACCCGGATAAAGGAAGCGCACCCCTGGCAGGGCGGCGCGGTAGCGGTTGAGCACATCCAGGAACCAGGCAGCGAACGCCTGCCCATCAGCCCAGGCGCTGCCCAACCCTTCCACAAACAGGTTCGGCTCATTGTGCAGTTCGACGACGACGTTCTTGCCGGCAAGCACATCCAGGGATCGTCGCGTATCGGAGAGCGTGTCGTTCACAAACTGCTGCGGCGAGATATTCCGGCCGCCAAAGTCCAGGAAAGCGCGCACAATCCAATGGGCGTTGGGGCGCGCTGCCATTAAGTCGCGGATGCTTTGCGGGTCCAGGTTGGACAGAATCTTCACCAGGTCCACGCGGGCAGTGTTGAACACGTTCGCCTCGCCTGCGGCGATGCGCGGATCCGCTGTGGCGTGCAGCCCAAACATCGCCTGTCCATTCGTGGGTATCACAATCGCGCCGGCGCCCTGCCCCTCGCGGATGAAGGGCAGCGGGTCTACCACGTCGGCGACGGCATAACCGGGCAGCCCGTGCCCAATGTGCTGCAAGGTCAGATGCAGATGAATGCCTGTGGAGTTGCCTGTGGTGCCCGCCACGCCAATGGGTTGGCCGATGACGACCGACTGCCCCACATTCACGTCAATTTCCGACAGGTGACCGTACCAGGTGTAATAGGTCTGACCGTTGGGCCAGTCGTGACGGATGACGACGAAGTGTCCATAGCCCGTGTTGCGCCGCTCCACGCGGGTGACGATGCCGCTTTGCCCGGCCAGGACGTTGACGGGCTGCCCACCGACGGTGGCCGCCAGGTCTACGCCTTCGTGCCGGTCGTCGAGGATGCCGTCTTTGTCATAGTCGCGCGGGTCGTTGAAGCGGGAGGTAACGAACAAAGCGCGATCCACAGGCAGAGCCAGCCAGAACTCCTCCACGCCTTCAGCTACTTCTTTGAAAGTGAGGCTGACGCCTGGGTAATGCTGCTGGTAGAACTGCTGCATCTCCGCCTGGGCGGCGGCGGGGCAGCCGAAGACTTCCACCGTGCGGCGGGTCAGGTCGCCAATGCCGGCATCATCCCGGCTCCAACCCGTGGTACGCCGCTGCGCCAGACCTGTTTCAAACACCTGCTGCGCCTGGTCGTCGCTCGGGCTTTCGTGCAAAAGTTGGTAAGTGCGCGTGTACTGCAAGCGTGGTTTGCCGCGACATTCCACCGGCTGCGGCATGGTGGAGAAGGTGACGGCCATGCCGGCATCGCCCGGCACAGGGCGGAAGGTGACGGTGACGCCCGGATAGTGGGTTTCGTACCAGTCTACCAACTCTTGCCAATCCGCCTGGGGCGCGCCAAAGATTTCCACGCGGCGGTCGTCCAGGTCGCCAATGCCGGCATCGTCGAAACTCCAGCCCACCGTCCGCTTTTGCCCCAGGCTGGCCTGGAAAACGGCGCGAGCCTGCACGGGCGTCAGACTGTCGTGCAACACCTGATACACCCGCTGATACTGCAAACGGGGTTGCCCCTGGCAGCTGGACGGCGCCGCGCCATCCCATTTGTCGCTGAGGGCGTAACCCGTGAGCGGTTCGATCAGCTTTTGCGCTTTGTTGGCAATGTCGCCATAACCGCCGCCCAGATACCAAATAGCCGCGCCCAACACCTGTGGATGTGGCTGGTAAATCTTAGCCGCTTCTTTCAGGTGACTCATCGCCAGTTCGGATGACGGGACGTGGTTGTAAACCCAACCCCATTCGGTGATCAGGATGTGGGGACGGGCGATATTGGCTTGATCGCACACATCGAACAACTGCTGGAAGCGGCCCACCAGAAAACCGTTGCCTGCCAGGATGTTGCCGGCATCCAGACTATACTCATGCAGCGCCACCGCCACCTGGTCAGGATGCTGCGCGCATAACTGCAAATAACTCTGCCAGCCCGGCGTCTGCCAGTCAGCCGGCTCCGGTTCGCCCGTAGACCAGCCAGGGCCCGCTACCTTAAAACCGCCCGCCAGCGCCAGTTGCGCCGTCGCCGTCATGAACTGACCCAACCAGTCCGAACGATTCTTATCTGGCTCGTTGATGACCTCCAGCCAGACGTGTTCCTGATCATTGTTCGCCAGGAATTCTGGCGGCAAGGCGTTGACAATGCGCTGCCAATGTTCTTCTGCCGCCTGTGCTGGCGACAGGTCGTAATTGGGCAGTTCAAACGCGCCGCCGCTGCGCCGGAAAACGATCACGTGCGGCACGCCGCTCTGCTGCCGCAGCGCCGCCAGTTCGCGGCAAACGCCATAATCATCTACCGATTTCAGCACGGCGGGTCGCCCGGCGGCGTCCAACTGTTGAAAATAATTCCCAATGCCCTGGCGGTTGCCGCTGGGGCCAGTGTGAAAACCAAACATGCAGTAACCCATGATTTTTTACTCCTCGTCAACAGGTAACAGAAAACCAAAAACAGATAACAGAAAACGGAAAACGGGGGATTGATTATTTCGCTTCATGGCTGTCCATATCTCCTCCTTCTTCTTTTTGCAGATAAGAAATCAACTGATCCAGATTCTGGAAGCCGTGGCGCACGTTGGTGCTGGGGTCTTCCAAACTAAAGCGGCAGGTTGTCGCTGCGCGGGCGCCGCTGCGTTCTTTCCAGATGCGCAGCACAAACGAACGGTAATTTGGGAGGGCGTTATACATAGAAACCTCTGGACTTTGCGTCCTGCCTCTCTATAATGGAGTGAGAGGCTTGCGTGTAGTTGGTCAGATTGTCAGGCATTTGGCAGATGGATGTCCGTCTGGGCTGAGCCCGCGGCATGAATCTGGGCATCCGTCCCACCCAACGCCGTTTCTTATTTACCCACATCCTACCCCTACACCGCTTACCTACCGCTGATCTATCGTTAATTCGGCGCTTTCCACTTTATGAACCATGCCGAAAATCATTGGGTAAAATCAAGATGGCAAACCTATCGGGTGCAGGCAATACATGGGCGTATGCAATACGCCCCTACGGAGACGTGGGATGGTAGGGGTGGTTAACGGCGTGGATCGCCGGGCTGATGACGCATAAGGCAAAGCTGGAACTCTCATTGTTAGGGACGCCGTTGCTCAAGCTGGACGGTCAGCCTGTGCCTGGTCTGGTGTCGCATAAGGCGCAGGCGCTGTTGTTCTATCTCGCGGTGACGGGCCAACCCTCCTCGCGGGAGCGGCTAGCCGGGCTGCTGTGGGCTGACCTGGATGAAGAGCGGGCGCGCGGCAGCTTGCGGGTGGCGCTGACCAAACTACGCCCCCTGCTGAATGACCATCTACAGGTGCGGCGGCACAGCCTGGCTTTCAATCGGGACAGCCGCTATACCCTGGACGTGGCTCTTTTTGAAGAGAATTTGCAGCGACCACAGCCCACGCTGGCGCAGTTGGCGGAAGCTGCGGCGTTATACCGTGGCGAGTTCCTGGAAGATTTTAATCTGCGCGATGCGCCGCTGTTTGATGAGTGGGTCGTGGCGCAGCGGGAGCGGCTGCGCCAGATGGCGCTGCGGGCGCTCTACCGCCTGGCGGCGTATCACACACAGCAGCGAGAATATCAGGCAGGCATCAAATACCTGAATCGCTTGCTGGCGCTGGAGCCGTGGCTGGAAGAAGCGCACCGCGAATTGATGCGCCTGTTTACCCTCACCGGGCAGCGCAGCATAGCTTTGAAGCAGTATGAACTGTGCCGGCAGATGCTAGCTGATGAGTTGGGCATTGAACCCGCCGCTGAAACAACGGCGCTGTATGAGCAAATTCTGGCAGGGGAACTGGAGCCGGACACAGCCACCCGCCCGGATCTACCCGCTCCGCCGCCTGCGCCCGCTGTGTCCGCTGCGCCCGCTGCGCCCGCGCCCTTTCAGGCGCCGCGCCAGACGCCTCATTTCGTAGGCCGCCAGGCGGAACAGGAACAACTGGCAACGTTGCTAACGGCCGAGGCGGGCCCGCGGCTGGCGGCCCTGGTAGGCATGGGGGGCGTGGGCAAGACGACGCTGGCGGTGCAAACGGCGCACGCGATGCGGCAGCATTTTATAGATGGCGTGTTGTGGGCTAATGCTGCCGCCAGCGACCCCCTGGCTATCATGGAAAGCTGGGCGCAAGCCTACGGCGCTGACCTCACGCGCTACCCTGACCGCGACAGCCGCGCGGCGGCGTTGCGCGGTCTCCTGGCGAACAAACACGCCCTCATCGTTCTGGACGACGTGCGCGCCACGCACGTGGACAGCCTCTTACCGGGCGATGGTCGCTGCGCTGTGCTGCTGACCACCCGCAACCTGGACGTGGCCCGCGCTCTGGTCAGTCACGTGCTGCCTCTGAGCGTGCTGCCGCCGGCAAATGGCTGCCAGCTATTGGCCCGCATCCTGGGCGAGAAGCGGGTGCTGCAAGAAGCGGACGCCGCCGACGAAATCTGCGCCCTGCTGCAGCAGCTTCCCCTGGCGATGGAAATTGCCGCGCAGCGATTGGCGTCACGCTCGCGGCAGTCGTTGGTGAGTATGGCGTTGCGTTTGCGCGATGCCGGCAACCGCCTCGGACTACAAATCAGTGACCACGCTGTGCGCGCCTCCTTTGCCGTCAGTTGGGATACGCTGGATGGGTCGCTGCGTACCGTCTTTGCCGGGTTAGGTTTGTTCGGCGGGCGCGCCTTTACGGTAACAGCAGTGGCTGCCCTGATAAACGCAGAACAGGAGGTCGCTGAAGACGCCCTGTTTTCGCTGGCGACGCTGTCACTAATTGCCGAAGAAGGCACAGATCGCTTCCGGCTGCATCCGCTGCTGGCGGATTTTGCCCAAGAGAAGTTACAGACAAACGAGCAGCAATATAAAGCCTTATCAGCGCGCCTGGTTGCCTATTACCTGGCATTTGCCCAGGCGCAGCAACAAAACTATGCTGCCTTGCAGCCGGAATGGGAAAACCTGTTGGCGGCTGTGGGGCTGGCGCACCGGCACAGCCTATGGATGCAGACCCTGGCCTTGAGTGAAGCGCTGACGCCTGCCTGGTTTGCCCGCGGGCGATTTTACGAAGCGCGCCAGGCATACCGGTGGGCCAGCGCTGCCGCCGCGCAGCAGCAAGATGAGGCGGCGGCAGCCCGCATCTGGCTGCAATGGGGACAAACCTGTCTGCGTCAGGGGGACTACGAAGAGGCGCAGACCTATCTGGAGCGCAGCTATGCGCAGTTCGCCGCATCGGGCGACAGGCGCGGAGCGTCTACCGCCCGCTATGAACTGGCGGATATTGCCCAGGAGAAAGGGAATTTGCCCGAAGCGCGAGCATTGGTGCAGGAAACATTGGCAACCTGGCAGCAGACGGGCGCAGAAACGCCAGAACTGGCAGCCCTCCTGTACAAACTGGCAGACATTGATTACGGCGCAGGCCAGCATCAGTTAGCCCACCAGGCAGCGCAGCAGGCGCTCGTTATCTGTGAGAAATCGGGCGACAGGCAGTGGGGCGTGAAGGCGCTGCGCTTGTTAGCCACGATTGCCATCACCCTGCAGGCGTATGACGAGGCTGACGCTTACTGCCGCCGCGCCCTTACCTGGTGTGAAGAGTCCGGGGATCAGCGGGCGCTGGCTTTTATCCTCTACAATCTGGCAACCATCCACCAGCGGCGCGGTCAGGATTTACAGCAGGCGCGTCATCGCGCCGGGCAAGCCCTGAGCCTGTTCGAGAATATGGGGGATAGACGGTCGCAAGCGCAAGTGCTGCGCACCATGAGCCAGATTGACGCCGGGCTGGGGGAGTACCAGGCTGCTCTGGCGAAAGCGCAGCGCAGCCTGGATTTCTGCAAAGCCTTGGAGGACCTGTGGGGGCAGGTTTTCTTATGGGATCAGTTGGGGGATCTGTACCAGGCGGTGCAGCAAGAAAAACAGGCCAGAACCTGTTGGGAACAGGCGCTGGCCCTGGCTGCCAGTCGCGATCACCCGTTAACGCCTAAGCTGCGGCAGAAGCTGCGGCAGTTGGATGATCCTGAGGCTTCATTGTCTTATTGAATCCACTGCCCATTACCATATGTGTTCCAGCCCTGGGCGATCCACACATCTACCCACCACTGGTCTTGTTTTTCAGTCTGACGCCTGGCGGGGGGTGCGACTTCGAAGAACGGTTTGGGCCATGCCGGCAGCCATGCGTCAATGTTGGCAG
Organism: Chloroflexota bacterium; assembly: GCA_019136785.1. Classification (GTDB taxonomy): domain Bacteria; phylum Chloroflexota; class Anaerolineae; order Promineifilales; family Promineifilaceae; genus JAGVTM01. Next base: position 23,388 of record JAGVTM010000108.1, read on the forward strand.
CAGCGTCCGCCCAGTCTGCCAGGGGCGCAACGGCAGGCAGCCGGCGCGTGGGTAAATACGCCTGCCGCTTGTCTGATTTCAGGCGGTTCTGGAACGGCTCATAAATGGCCCGGACAATCTCAGCCAACCGTTCGCGGCTCATCTGCGCCTCCGTTAAGCTGGCGACGGCAGGCGGCAGGGGCAAATGACGGAAAGGCTGCCACCAGTCTTCTTCCCGCTGATAAGCCATGGCCGGGCCCAAGTGATCCAGGATAGCCGCCACCACGCGATCCACCGGATAACCAGCAGCCAGACCGGTGCCAGGCGAGACAGCATCTTCGAGGCGCATTTTGGCTGGCGTCGTGGCTGGCTGAAACTTCTCTTGCGCGGCGGCATCTTGATGTGCCTGGAACTGGCGGCGGCGGTAGATCCACACCGTATCCAGCGCCGCGGCCCAGGCGTCCCCCTTGCCCGTCACGCGCTGGCTGTGCAGCACTTTATGGTATATCGGTGGACGCAAGATGGGCGCCGGGTGTTCGCCATCGTCAGCGGTGAATTTCTTCGGCGATTTTTCTAGCTGCAAATCCTGAAAATCCAGA
>JAGVTM010000490.1 GCA_019136785.1 Chloroflexota bacterium
GCCTGAATTATTTCATATGGCGTTTTGGGGCGCGGCGGTTGCGGCGCCGGGAGGCGTCGCTCTTTCCCCTTGTCCCCCCGCCGCCGTGTAGACTCAGACCGGGCGCCGCCAGGGGCCGGCGGCGTTTGCTCGCCAGCAGATGATGAACGACGCTTGCGCCGCGACGAACCCTTCTTTTCCATATTTGCCGCCATACTCCTTACCTTATACCCTCATACCTCATACCTCATACCTCCTCCAGGCAGTTGGTTGGATACACGCTGTGTCTATGTTACCATCTATGAGAAACAACTTCACGGATTCTATTGGCCTCGCCCAATCTGTCAACTGGATTTCGCAGATTGATGCTGCCGCGACCGTCATCCGTGAATCACCCGAATCTTCACGAAATTTCCTGACCACGCGCCACTGATCCCTGTTTCCGAAGGAATTGACATGGAAATCCGCTCTGTCACCCTCTTTGCCCCTGCCGGCAGCAACCCTGCGACCTTTGCCCCCTTCCTCGCCGCCGCCCGCCGCGCTTTCCCCGTACCCGTGCAAACCCTGCGCTTAGCCACACCCCCCTTCCCCGACTGGTGGGCCGATGCCGCCGATGCCGCCAGCGCCGCTTACGTGGCTGATCTCGTGCAGGGCTGGTCAGATGCCGGCATTAACTACCTCAGCCTCGGGCCCGTCCAACTCCACCACGACCCCGCCTGGCTTGACCTGATTCCCACCCTCATTGCCGCCGGTCCCGCCTTCGCCAGCGCCGCCGTCGCCGACACCCAGGGCAACCTGGATGTCGCCCGCGCCCAACGCATCGCCCACATCATTCGCCGCAACAGCGTCCTCCAGCCCAACGGCTTTGGCAACCTCTACTTCGCCGCCCTGGCGCACTGCCCGCCTGGTTCTCCTTTCTTTCCCGTCGCCTACCACCACGGCGGTTCCCCCCACTTCGCCATTGCCGTACAATCCGCCGACGTTGCCCTGCAAGCCATTCAAGGCGCCAGCAACCTGGAGGCAGCGCGGGAACGGCTCATTGCCGGCATTGAACAACAATCCGCCGGCATCGCCGCCGCCGCCCACGACCTGACGCGCGCTTTTGGCATCCCGTTCAGCGGCATTGACTTCTCCCTGGCCCCCTTTCCCGACGAACAGCACACCCTGGGCGGCGCTCTGGAAGCCCTGGGGCTGGCGCACCTGGGCGGAGCGGGCAGCCTCTTTGCCGCCGCCTTTATCACCGAAGCCATCAACCGCGCCCAGTTCCCCCGCTGCGGCTTCTCTGGGCTGATGCTGCCGGTCCTGGAAGACGCCGTCCTGGCCCGCCGCGCCGCCGCCGGTCATCTGACCATTGCCAGTCTGCTCAGCTACGCCGCCGTCTGCGGCGTTGGCTTAGATACGGTCCCCCTGGCTGGCGACATAGAGGAAGCGGAGATTGCCGGCATTCTCCTCGATCTGGCTGCCCTGTCCTGTCGCCTGCGCAAACCCCTCACCGCCCGCCTCATGCCCCTCCCCGGCCTGGCCCCCGGCGACCCCGTCATCTTTGACTTCCCCTACTTTGCCGGCAGCCGCGTCATGCCCTCCCCCGGCGGCGGCATCCGCCCCCCCCTCTCAGCCGACTCTGCCATCCATCTCTCCCCCATTCCCTACACCTGATAGCCCCCCCCATCTTTCCGTGGCTGCGACGTACGCTCCAGCCACATATGGCGTGTCTTGGCTGCGGGCGTTTGTTATGATGAGCCCTTCACGGTGTCTTTAGAGGCGTAAGGGCCGCCGAATCAAACTTGCTAACAAAAAGGATGCGGGCACAGCCGCCAGCGTGACCAGGATGAATTTAGGAAATGGCGACACAGCAACTTCCACAGCGAGGTATTGCAGCAATATGACAACGAAGACGTGGAGTATATAAACCGCGTAGGTACCCTTGGCCATCTCCCGTCCCACAGCGCTTTGACCATTCACCAGGTCGCGGAACACAACGGTCAAACCAATGCACATACTACAACACAATAAAGACTCCCACAATGGCCGGAGAATACCCCAAACCACGTCGCTAAACACGATGGTATCCACCAACCATAACTCATATACATACCATAAGCCCGCCAGCGTGAGGCCCACAACAAGCCAGACCCGGCCTGACCTGGATGGAAAACGAGTCACCCACTGCTGACGGTAGGCAACTGTGCCCACCAGGAACAATCCCAGATCGCGCGGAAGATCTGCAAACCCGACCCGGACATAACCCAGCAGATAAACCAATTCGTCAATACTGTACCAGGTCCGGACGACGGCTAAACAAAGAGCCAGTCCGGCAGCGAAGATCAGAACCGTTCCATACCCAGGTGGGTTTGCCGGCTGGAAAGCCGGCTGGAACGTGCCAGGACGTAGCACGCGCCACAATGCGTAGCCCAAACTAAAAAGTATCAAGTGCTGCACAAACCAAAGATGAACCACATCTATCGGCCACGGGCGGCCCAACTCCCCAGTCTCTATTGGCCCAAAGACAAAGACCTGCAACAGGAGTATGAGAAACGAGAAGACCAGCAGAGGTATACCCAGGCGCTTCAGGCGGTTCTTCACGAAGTTTCGGGGGCCAATTTTGTCGAATGACGCCACCGTAAAATAGCCAGCGATCATGAAGAACAGACTCATTCCAAAAGATCGGTTGACGGTGAAAAACGGCCCTAGTATCGCGGCACGGGTTGGCTCCTGAATGGGCCAATAGCCGCCCGTTGGCCCATAGGCCTGACCGACGTGGTGGGCAATCACCATCGCCATTAAAACTACTTTCAGGTTGTCAAAGAAGGCCATTCGATTGTGGCTTGGCATATCGTGGTAACTCCCCAAATTGGTGATTGAAACATTCTGGTAGTCCGGCAAAAAAGTTTGGCGGAGGTCACAACGCTTCAAAAAGTGGGGCCAACGCAGCCCCCACATATTATAGCACTAAACTTTGGCTCCGCTCCGGCGACTTATCTAACAAGCGACTTCTGGCCCAGCCGCAGCCAGGCTGGCGGCTGCCAGGATCAGTCGCCTCCTGTGCATAAGAAACTCGCTTTTGGCAGGATCGCCTTCTGCACTATAATGGGAGTTCATGATCCAATCTGCCGCCCATCCCTGACCCGGGTGCGCGACGCTCGCAGCGAGCGCGCGCTGCAACGCCAGATAGATGTCTTACATGAAACCCAAGCTGCCCTACCTTTGCCTGCTCTGCCTGACGCTTCACGCGCTCGCCGCCTGCGCTGCGCCGCCGCCCGTCTCAACTCCGCTTCCCGCGCCCACCTTTGCGGCTATCCCCCCGCCCCCGACGCCGCCGGTAACCGCCTTTATCACCGCCGCCCCCCCACTTGCCGCCACCGCTGCGGCTACTGTGCCGGCATTACCCACAACCGCCCCTGCCTCCACGCCCGCCAGCCTGGAACCCGTTCCCACCGCCTGGCCCGAACTCGAATCCTGGCTAACCGCCGGCTGGCAATCCCACATCCCCCCTGCATCCGTGCAACAAGCCTTGCAGCGGGCCGGCTGGCAAAAAGCAGAAAGCCACCTCCAGGCGTTCGACCTGGACGGCGACAGCCGCGACGAATGGCTGCTCACCCTGTACGCCTTGCCCGGCGACCCGGTCTTCAGCAGCGGCGGCTTCGGCGATCTGGGCCAGTTCTGGATTGTCAATGGTCAGGGCGTGCCCTTCCGCATTGACCGCATGGCGCAGTCTTTCGAGGCCGCGCCCGAAGTGGTCACCGTGGCCGATTTCACCGGCGACAACCGCTATGAAGTCGTCGTCCAATCCACCGGCTGCGGCGCGCACACCTGTTTTCAGGCTTATGAAATCATCAGCGCCCATTGGGGCGGCTGGCAAAACCTGGTGCAGCGCCCAGACACGCCACCCGATGCCGCCACTTTTATCCACATCAGCGCCTCCGACGCCGCCACCCTGGACGCCAACGGCGATGGCCTCTATGATTTCGTGGTGCATGGGGGCGCAATTGGCTCAGCCGGCGCCGGCATTCATCGCACCTACACCGAAATCTGGCGTTGGAATGGGACACACATGGTCCTGGCAGAAACCATCTGGGATGAAACCAACTACCGCCATCACCAGCTTTACGCCGGCAACGAAGCCCTGGCTGCCGGCAATTTCGAGCAAGCCACAGACCGCTATTTGCGCGTGATCGAAGACGAAACCCTGGAAGACGTCCCGGCCTTTAGCGGCGACGGCGACAGTTACCACGACAGCCGCATCTTCGCCGCTTTTCGCCTGGCGCTAATTGCCCTGCGTCAGGGCGACCTGTTTCAAGCCACCGATTGGGATGGCTGGCTGCAGCTCGTTTACCCCGGCGCGCCTCTCACCGCAGCCGTCAGCCTGATGATTCAAACCTGGGAAACCAACCAGGACTTAACCGCCGCCTGCGCCGCCGTGACCAACTTTCTCAGCCCCTTGCCGCAGCCCACCGGCGTCCTGGAAAACCTGGGATATGGCAATCCATCCCTGACCGCCGCCGACGTCTGCCCGGCCCCATAGTCCCCGACTGGAGCAGTCTTCAAGACTGCTCCAGTCTCTCAGTGGAGAACCGATGTGTCACACCCTTTAACAGCGCCAGAGCAGGCCCCAGAAGCAGGCGTAGCCGACGCCATTGTGCGCACAGTAGCCTATGCCGATGTTTTTGACTATCCCTTGCGCGCCGGCGAGGTACACCGCTATTTGTTGGAGCTAAGAGCGCCGGCATCCACCATCCAACATCTGCTCAGCAACGGCTACCTCGTCCCCCACCGTCTCAGCCGCCAGCAAGAGTACTTCGCCCTGCCAGGGCGCGAAAACATCATCGCTACCCGCCAGCAGCGCGCCCAAACCGCTGCCGCCCTCTGGCCCCTGGCCATTGCCTATGGGCGCCTCATGGCCCGCCTCCCGTTTGTGCGCATGGTTGCCGTCACCGGTTCCCTGGCGGTTAACAATGCCGACGCCAACGCCGACGTTGATTACCTTATCGTCGCCGCCAACGACCGCGTCTGGCTCGCCCGCGCCTGCGTCATCTTGATTGTTCGTCTGGCCCGCCGCCGCAGTCACATTGAACTCTGTCCCAACTTCATTCTCAGCGAACGCGCCCTGGCTTTCCCGCCCACCCTTTACAATGCCCGCGAAATTGCCCAAATGATGCCGCTGTCTGGCTTGCCGGTCTACCACCAACTGCGCCAGGCAAACCCCTGGACGTCAGACTTTCTACCCAATGCCGCCGGACTGCCCGAAAATCAGGCAACCATCTCCCCGGCTGCGCCGCCAGGATGGCCCGCCCGATTTGTTGAAGCTGTCTTGCGCACGCCTGCCGGCAGCGCCCTGGAAAAATGGGAAATGCAGCGCAAAATCCGCCGCTTCCGTCAGTTGACTGACCAACACACCGAAGCCAACTTTACCGCCGACTGGTGCAAGGGCCACTTCCACGACCACAGCCAGCGCATCATGGCTGCCTACCGCCAACGCCTCAACGACAAAACATGACTCGATTACTTTTTGGCCAGGCTTACTACCTTCGTTTCGACCCTAAACTGTGGGCGGCCATGCAGCCCTACCCGCCGTTGGGCACGCTGTACGCCGCCAGCTTTATGCGCCAGCGCGGCTGCCACGTGGCTCTCTTCGACGCCATGCTGGCTGAATCCGAAACCGAATGGGCCGCCGCCCTGGATCGGGAAAAGCCCGACTACGCCGTTCTCTATGAGGACAACTTCAACTACCTCTCCAAAATGTGCCTGCTGCGCATGAGGCAGGCCGCCTTTGCCATGATTGGCATGGCGCGGCAGCGCGGCATCCCCGTCATCGTCTGCGGCTCCGACGCCTCCGACCACGCCGCCGCCTACTGGCAGCAAGGCGCCGATTATGTCCTCATTGGCGAAGGCGAATTGACGTTAGCCGAACTCCTGGACAGCTTGAACGGCGTCAGAAGCATACCGCTCTCGCAGATTCTTGGGCTGGCTTACGGTCAAGATGGCGTCTTCCAGCAAAACCCGCGCCGCCCGGACATCAAAGCCCTGGACGACCTGCCCTTCCCCGCCTGGGACCTGGTGGATGTGCCCCGCTACCGCGCCATCTGGCAAGAACGGCACGGTTACTACGCCATGAACATGGTCACCACCCGCGGCTGCCCCTACCACTGTAACTGGTGCGCCAAGCCCATTTGGGGGCAGCGCTACCACAGCCGCAGCCCGCAGAATGTTGCCGCCGAACTGCAATGGCTCCAGGAAACCTACCGGCCCGACTATATCTGGTTTGCCGACGACATTCTGGGTCTCAAACCCGGTTGGCTGGAGCAGTTTGGGGCGTTAGTTGCCGCTGCCGGTGCCCAGACCCCCTTCAAATGCCTTAGCCGCGCCGACCTGCTGCTGCGCGGCGATACCATTGACGCCCTGGCGCAAGCTGGCTGCGACATTGTCTGGATTGGGGCCGAATCCGGCTCCCAGAAAATCTTGAACGCCATGGAAAAGGGCACCACTATTGCCCAAATCCACGAAGCCAGCGTCCGCGTCCACCAGGCTGGTTTCAAAATAGGCTTCTTCCTACAATTTGGCTACCCTGGCGAAACCCGCCAGGATATTGAACTCACGCTGCAAATGGTGCGCGACTGCCAGCCGGACGATATTGGCATGTCCGTCTCCTACCCCCTGCCGGGCACCAGCTTCCACCAGCGCGTCAAAAACGAACTGGGCTACAAGCAAAACTGGGTAGACTCGCAAGACCTGGAAATGCTCTACGCCGGCCCCTTTGCCACCGGCTTCTACCGCCAACTGCACACCGTCTTGCACAAAGAGTACCGCGCCCGCAAAACCTGGCGCGCTTTGAAACAACGGCAGCGACAGCCCGGCCAGTTACGCCAAACCGCCGCCATGCTCTACCACGTCGCCACCCTGCCCCTGGCCCGCCGCCGCCTGGATCAACTGGCCCAACTCCCTCACCAGGGCGTCAAAGAACTCCCCCCTGGCATGGCCCTGGAAGACGCTGCCACCCCCACCCCCCAGGCATAACCTGCATGACCAACCCCGCCCACCTCACCCTCCCCTTCCCCCATCAGATAGAGTGGCAGTCCCACCGCAGGCGGGATTGCCACTGGCTAACCCTGGGCGCAGCAACGCTCCCTTAACCATTCACGAATTCACCCATTAACTATGGTTCTTTGGGATCTCATGGGGTTGACAGCATATATGGGGGTTAGGCAAAAAAGTACCGATACCCATTCAGGTCAAGCCACAGACGGCGAAACAGGCTATCAACTCGCTTGAGA
>JAGVTM010000117.1 GCA_019136785.1 Chloroflexota bacterium
TACCAGAATGGGTTGCTGGCTGTTGGTTAACCCATGCCGGAACACCATCATCATGTCAAAAGTATCCACCTTATTTTTGCTGATTTGTGGTCTTGACAATGGGGTTCACTTTAAACTTCTTGGGCATCCTCTAAAGTGTAGTCAACGTCGTCATCTTCACGAAATAGCTGCTCAAGAGTAAAAACCTGCCACTGGCTATTATTCCACTCCGCATAGAGTGGCATTAGTTGTCGCCGGGCCACCACAAATAATGTAAAGTCTGCAATTTGGGCCACGACATCGTCTGGCAAAGCATCAATCTGTTTATGTAGTTGCTCACGAGTGATCATAAGAGTCATTGTGCTTACCTCGTCTAATGGGTGTCCTTTTTTCTATGGGCATTGTATCACAATCGTATTGCTCATGGCAGAACGTCGCGCTGCCGAAACTCGTAAATCAGCAAATCGTTAAACGCTTGCGTTTGCGCCAGGGTGTAGTGTGATTGCAGCCAGGTCAGGTGGGGATGGGGGGATGCGCCATCTGCTTCTGTTTCCTGGAAAATCACCAGCCAGATGCGCGGGCGCCCGTCGGCGGCAGTGGGCAGGTCGCCGCTTTCTTGCACGCCCAGCGCTGCCTGTGTCGCCGGGTCCAGCGTGTCCGATGGACTGCCGGGCGGGTCGGCGATGAACGTTTGCGGCAGGTTGGGAGCGTAGTAATGGGAGGGCAGGAAAGTGAGTTTGTTGCTGTGTATGATCAGGTCGCCGGGGGTGACTTGTTGCTGCAAATAAGCCACCGCCTGCGGAAATGGCGGGCGGGGGAAGAGGGCGTATTGGTAATGGTACAACAGCGAGGCCACGGCCACGAGCAGCGCCCCGCCTAGAACGCCCCCCTTGATGAGGCGCGGCGCGCCGCCCCAGGGCAGCAGCCGGGCCATTAACAGCAGGTAGATCAGGGCTGATGGCAGCAGCGTGCGCAGCACGTAAATGGGGCGCGCCTGGGAGATGAGAAAAGCCAGCAGGATGGGAGCAAAAGCCAGCCAGATGAGCAGACTGGTCGCTCCGGCAAAGGTTTCCCCGGTTGGCTGCCGCCGCATTTTTGCCAGTTCCAGCGCCAGCAGGGCCAGGACAAGCAGGCTGAAAAGGATGGCAAAGGGCAGCAGCCAGGGCGGTAGTCCCTGATTGTCGGCGGCAAAGTGAAAGACGAACAGGGTCTGCACCAGTTCCAACAAACCAGGGCGCTGCACCCAGTAGTTGGCGGCGATAGTCTGTAACTGGCGGGGCAGCGCCAGCAGCCAGGGGGCATAGAGGAGCAGCAGCGCCAGGTGCGCGCCAACGACGCCGCGCCAATGAACGGCTCGCCGCTGCTGCCGCCAACGCCACAAAATCCAACCTGCCAATGAGAACAGAAACAAGGCAGCCAGGTTGTGGCTGTAGAGGGCGGCGGCGGCGCTGAGGGTGTAGCCAGCCCAATCGCGCCAGCCGTTCTCTTGCCAGGCGCGCACAAAGAAATAGACGGCTGCTGTCGTCGCCAGACTTAGCAGAGCGTACATGCGTGCTTCCTGGGCGTAGTAGAGGGGGAAGGGAGCCAGGGCGGCAAACAAGGCGGCTGTGATCCCCACGCGCTGGTCGAACAGACGCTGCCCCAGAAAGTAAATCAGGGCGACGGTAGCCACGCCGCAGACGACGGAGAGCAGGCGGACAGCGGTGGGCGAATCGCCAATGAGACGCATCCAGCCGTGCAGAGTGAAGTAATAGAGGAGGGGGTGTTCTTCGGCGGCGGCGGCAGTGGGCCCGAGCGTGCCGGCAATCATCTCCCCCCACGACCGCCGCGCAAACAAGATGCTAAACGCCTCATCATACCAGATCGCTCGCCCGCCCAGGTTCACCAGCCGCAGCGCAGTTGCCAGGAGTAGGATGAAGGGGAGAGGAGGGCGAAGGCGGGACATGGGAGTGGTGAGTGGTGAGTGGACAGTGGTGAGTGGACAGTGAAGAGTGAAGAGTGAACAGTGAACAGTGACCAGTGGGCGGTGGATGGGGGTGACAGTTGGTTGTTGAGGGTTAACCGTCTACTAATTGGTACAGGATGTAGTTCTCGTCGCCGATGGTGGCTATGGGGTGAAGATAGTTTGCTTGCAGGTCGGTCAGAACGGCTTGCTCGCGGGGGCCGACAGGGTCGAATTGATCGGCGAGGATGAACTGGTAGCCGGCTTGATGGAACAAGACGTGCGTAACGCCCTGGCGCTGCCACTGCGCGGCGATGCCGGCGCTGTCTAACCCTTGCGCCTGCGTCAAGTGCAGAAACGTGTCCAGAATGGCGTCGGGCCGACAATCTACCTGGCATAGATAGCTGCGCGGCTCCCAGAGGAACTGCACCTGCGATTCTGCCGGCAGATCGTTGACTGCCGCCATGGCTGCGGCATACGCGCCCAAATGGCGGGCATAATAGCTGTCTCTGGATTCCAACCCGACGACTGCCGGCAGCGGGTTAACTCGCAAAAAGTGCGCAACGGCGGCAAACAGCAGCAAAGCCAGCCCGAAACTGACCAGGGCGCGCGCCAGCCAGTCCAGCTTCAATTGCGGACGGGACAACGTGGACACGCCCGCCAGCGCCAAGCCGCCCAAGACAGCCACCGGTGCAAAGACAGGCATGAGCAGCCGCGTCTGCAAAGCCAGCGCCGACCGGGCCAGTCCGGCCAGCCACCACGCATAATGAACGCCCAGGAACAGCAGCAGCGCCGCCGCCGTTCTTCGCTCCTGCGCCCGCAGCCCCGACCACACCAGCGGCAGCAGCAGCGGCAGCGTCAAAATAAAGGGCCCAATGGTGGCGTCGTAGACGCTGCTGCCGGCGGTGCCCAAAATCGTCGCCTCCACAGGCGCCAGCAGCAGCCGCGCCGGTTGGGTAGGCCATAGACCGCTGCCAGGGCGATCAAAGAAATCGCCGCGCCAGGCATCCCAGTAAAGGGCATTGTCAAACAAGAAAGGATATGTGGGGCTGCCCGTTAACAGCCAGTTTTTCAGCAGCCAGGGCAGCGCCAGTAGACCTGCCACACCACCCACAATGCCCAGGCGCGTTGCCAGCGCCCGCCAGCCTGCGCCCCGCGCCGTCCAGACCATCAGCAGAGCCACAGCCAGCGGCGTGATGGCTGCCGTGTACTTGACGCCGCCCGCCAGCCCCACCGCCGCGCCGGCCAGCCACAGCCAGCCGCGCGCTTCCTGCCCGGTCGCATACCCTTCGCGCCAGCGCAGCAGGGTGTACAACGTCATAGTCAGGTAAAAAAAGAGGGACATCTCCACATAGGAATGAGTCATCAATCCCACGAAAGAGGCGGCAGAAAGCAGCAAGGCCACGGCTGTCCAGGCCACTTGTCGGCTGAAATAACGCTGCGCCAGCGCCGCCGTCAGCGCCAATCCCATCAGCCCAAAGGCGAAATGCAGCAGCGGCGGCGTCTGATCATTCGCCAGCAGCATTCCCAACGTGTACAGCATTTCCGTCAGTTGGGGGAAGCCCAACTCTGGCAGATCAATCCGCTGCCCCACGCCGCCCCATGCCAGATACAGGCGGGGCCCCGTCAGGTGGTAAATGTGCGCATCCCAGCCGGTGTCTGGAGCCAGGGCGATCCCCAGGGCTAATAACAGACTGGCGGCGCTAAAGCCGCGCAGCCAGCGTTGCCAGCCGTTGGCGGCTGCCGGCAGGCGCAGTTGCCCCGCTGCCCGCCACACAGAGGACCACTGCCGCAACGTCGCCGCCGCCAGCAGCAGAATCAGCAGCCAGGCAAACAAGGGACGAAACAGTTGCAAACCGCCCAAGCCCAATACGCATAAAGCCAGCCCGCCCAGACCCAGACCGCTGCTCAACGCCAGCCGTACCAGCGGCGGTTCCGCTGCCAACAGCCGTCCCGCCAGCCGCCAGCCCAACGCCCCTCCCAACGCAACCAGGCTGACAACCACAGCGACGGCTGTTGCTGCCCGCCCCAACGCCAGCAGCATCTCCCCCGTAAACGGCTTGTGCGCCCAAAAGAAGCCGGCTGTCGCCACAGCCAACCACAACAGCAGCAGCAGGGCTTTGCCCCACCACCCAGGCGTGGTGCGCAGTTCGGTAAGGGAAGCGGGTTCAGGATTATCCATGGTCAGGCGTAGATTTTACTTCACCTGCTCCCTGATGGGCATGGGCAAGAATAGGCGTCTCTTCCTAATTGTGCCTGTCAGGACAAACCCGGGCAACGGCAGCTAACTATTCGTCAATTCACGAATTCACCCATTAACCATTTTCCATCCTCCCATTTTGCCCCCTATTTCGCATTTCAGAATTTGCATCATCACGTATAATAGACGCAGTTGGCTGCTCGTTGCCCCGACTATTTACCCGCTGAGAAGTTGCCTTATGGATATTTCCGTTCGTCATTTGAATAGCCGCATGGCCGTACAGGTTCCCCTGGAGCTGCCGCTGGGGTTGGTGTTTGTGGTGGGTCAGGTGGAAAACCTGCATCAGGCGGCCATTGCAGACGGCGGCGTCACGTTTGAACTGGTGGAAAAGGGATACCGGCTGCGCTGCCGTCTGTCACCGCGGGCTACCACGAATATCGCTTTGATGGAACAGGCGCGGGCGCGGGCGGGCGGACATCTGATGTTTGACCCCACTACTGCCAGCTATTTTTTGGTGGCGCGGGATGTGGAGATTTTGCCAGCATCCCACCACCCCCTTGCCGCTCGCTCCGAACTGAACTCCATCCTGGCAGACATCAAAAAACGAGCCGAAGCCACCCGCCTCACCGTCTCTGAACTGCCCTATTGGGTGCAAAAAATGGCTCCGCCTGAAGTGCGTACCGAACTGGGGTTGGTCCCGGAGATGGAAACGGAGACGAATGCTGCTGCCACCCAGGCTGTATCCCTGGACGAACTGAAACCCCTGTCACCGCAGCTCGATCAGGCAGTCCTGAGCTTCTTGTCTAAAGCGATGGACAGCGATGAAGATGTGGAACTGACGCCGGACATCCTGACCCGGCTGGCTCCCGATGGCGCGGCAGCGGGCGAGGCGGCTGAGGCAGTCGCCGCACCGCTTGAGCCGCTGCCGTCAGAGTCGCCTCTCCCGTCTAACGCGCTGCCCGGTTTCCCTCGTCAGGAAGAGGCGCTGCCGGCACAACCCGCGCCGCGCCGTCTGTCTATCATAGAAGTGCCGGCAGAAATCGTCCAGGCAGACAACAGCCGTGAACGCCTTTTACTGCTCGTCATCGTCATGCTGGCGCTCACCCTATTTATCGTCATGCTGCTCCTGCTTCTTTCCCTTTAATCTTCCCCAAATAGTGGGATGAAAATTTTAGCCACGAATTACACGAATTACACGAATTTTCTCTGCGCTCTCCGCGTCTCCGCGTGAGATTATTTTTTGAAGCATGGGCGGGTTGTCAACCCGCCCTACGGGGTAGGTTGTTTTTGAAGGAGACTGTTCATGTCTGAAGCCAAAACCATCGTCTGTCTTGCCAGCTTTTTCAAAGGGGAAGCCTTCATGCGCATGTGCAAACAAGAAGGCGCCCGCGTCATTTTGCTGACCAAAGAAAAGCTGAAGGATGAAGCCTGGCCCTGGGACGCCATTGACGAAGTGTTTTTCATGCCCAGCCTGTCCAGACAACCGGACATCACCTATGCCGTCAGCTATCTGGCGCGCCACCGCACCATTGATCAGGTGATGCCCCTGGACGACTACGACGTACCTACCGCGGCTGACTTGCGCGAGCATCTGCGTCTGCCAGGAATGGGGGTTACCGCCACCCGCTATTTCCGCGACAAACTGGCTATGCGCCTGGGCGCGCAGGCGGGCGGGCTGCTGGTGCCGCCGTTTTCGGCTGTCTTCAATCATGGTCAGGTGCAGCAGTACATGGACCGCACACCCGGGCCCTGGGTACTCAAGCCGCGCACCGAAGCGGGCGCTATGGGCATCAAGAAAGTCAACGAACAGCGGGAATTGTGGCCCCTACTGGAAAAATTGGGAGACGAGCAGTCTTTCTTCCTGTTGGAGCAGTTTATCCCTGGCGACGTTTATCACGTAGATTCCATTATTCAGGACGGCGCTGTGATCTTTGCCGTCGCCCACAAATATGGCCGCCCGCCAATGCAGGTGGCGCATCAAGGCGGCGTCTTCATCACCCGCACCCTGCCGCGGGATGGGGAGGAGGCGACCACGCTGCGCGCCCTCAATGGGCAGTTAATGCGCGCCTTGGGCCTGCAAAATGGCGTCTCCCACACGGAGTTTATTCGCGCGCAGGTTGATGGGCGTTTTTACTTTTTGGAGACTGCCGCCCGCGTGGGCGGCGCCAACATTGCCGAAACGGTGGAGTACGCCACAGGCATCAACCTATGGCGGGAATGGGCGCGGATGACGTTGTGCCAACTGCGTGGACAGCGGTATGAACTGCCGGCAGCGCGCAGCGACTATGCCGGCGTGCTCATTTGCCTGGCGCGCCAGGAACACCCTGACTTGTGGGCGTATCAAGACCCGGAAATTGTGTATCGTCTGGATAAAAAGCAGCACGCCGGCTTGATTGTGGCTTCGCACGATGCCGGGCGCATTGAGTATCTGATCAATGAGTATGGTCGCCGCTTTGCCGAAGATTTTCTGGCGGTAGCCCCACCGTTAGACAAAGCGCCCGAATAGTCCCCCGGTCATTCCGCACCCTCCGAACCCTGAGCCTGTCGAAGGGAGAGGAGGGTGCGGAATGACAAGGCCAAGGCGTTTGAGCTGATTTTATGACAACCTGCGCTGCTTCAGGGAGCGGCGCGGCGCATCTGGCGCAGCAGGGGGAAGAGCAGCAGATTCAGCGCGCCCAACACGACGAACAGCCAACGAAAATCAACGGCGTCAATCAAGCCGGTAGTCGTAGCTTGCCCCAGACCCGTGCCGATGTTGGAAATAGCCATAAAAGCGGCAAAGGTGGCCGCGCCCAGGCGTGGATCGGCATTGAGCATAGCCAGCGTCACAAAAACCAGTTCTATCGCCGCCAGGCACATGCCCCACAGCAGGGTCATCACCAGTACGTTCTCCAGCGAGGTGAAGGCGGCAATGCTGAACAACGTGACTGACAGTCAACCAATAATGCCAAAGCCGCGCGCCCAGATGGTGAATTTACGGTCCAGCGCCATGACGATCCCCCCGCCCAGCAACATGCCCAATCCCCCCAAGGCGGCAGCGTCGCCTACTTGCACCAGGCTGGCGCCCAATTCCTCATTGGCAAAGGGTGTGTTTCATTTCAGTTGAAAGTCACACCGCTAAGGGTA
>JAGVTM010000491.1 GCA_019136785.1 Chloroflexota bacterium
CAGCCACGGCGTTAATGATCCACAATGGCTGGACGGCGGCGACGTCGGCGCGCCGGGCAAGAGCCGCCAACAGGCTGGACTGGCTGGCGGCGGCAGTCGTTTGCAGGGCGGAGACGATGGCCTGGCGGCGCAACAGTGGCTGCGCAACGCGGCGGGCGGCGTGGAGATCCGCCTGGGCTTGCAGGTGCACGATGTAGCTGACGTTGGCGGCAGGCGGTAGGGCGGCCATGGCTTCAGCCAGCGGCGCGTCCAGCTTATCCTGCCGCGCAGGCAGCACACGTTCGGCGGCGACAGAAGGCAGGATATTCCAGGCCAACAGCAGGAGTGCCGGCAGCAGGAGTCCGATCAGCAATGCGCAAAAGCGTCTTTTCATGGATGTTTGTTGCCCAACAGGTTCGTTATCAATCGGGGTTCACGCTGCCATTATAACAAGATAGAGCAAGATGCCCATAATGAAATGTAACTATTCACCGCGAAGAACTTTGCGGTCGCCGCCGCCTTCGCGGTTAAATCCCGGAGGGACTGTATCGTTACAATGAAATAACAGATATGGCGCAAAATGGTTATAAAGCATAAGTCCTGGGTCATTGGTGGGGTGCGTATGGCCGGGCACGATGCAGTCAAGACGCTTTGGTCGCTCTGGGTATGGGTGTTTTGCGCAGAGTTTGTTTCGCATTACAATCACGCCGCACTGCCGTAACTAAATAAGGCGTATCTATACAGGCGTCGCCGCGCCGCCGAAGGCGGCGATGGCTTGTCGAAGGCAAAGCAGGAGTTCGACAGGCTCAGCCATCGAGAGGCTGTATAGTTACAATAAGGAAGGTATTCTGGTGACCGAACTGCACCCCGCTTTTGATTGGCAAGAAATCGCGCAACTGGCTTTGGCCTCGCGTTTGCTGGATGAACTGGAAGAGACGGAACTCCATCCGCAGGGATTGGTGACGTACCAGTTTTCCGCGCGTGGGCACGAGTTGGGGCAGTTGTTGCTGGCCCAACTGCTGACGCATCCTTTTGATGCCGCCAGCGTTTATTATCGCTCGCGCCCATTTATGTTGGGGTCAGGGCTGACGCTAGAAGAGGCGCTGGCGTCGGACATGGCGCGCGTAGGCAGCGTTAGCGCCGGGCGGGACGTGGGGGTGGTGTTTAATTTGCCGCGACGGGGGCGGGCATTGGTGCTGCCGGCAGGCGGCGACGTGGGTTCGCAGTATACGCCCGCCGCCGGCTGGGCGCAGGCCATCCAATACCGCGTCATGCAGTTGGGCGAGCAGAATATAGACGGCAGCATTGCTGTCGTGTTTGGCGGCGATGGTTCGGTAGCCACAAACGGCTTCTGGTCGGCGCTGACCCTGGCAACTACCTTGAAGCTGCCGCTGTTGTTTGTCATTGAAGACAACGCCTTCGCCATTTCGGTGACGGGCCCGCTGCAAACGCCAGGGGCGAATATTGCCCAGAACTTAGCCGCTTTTCAGGATTTGCGCATCTGGGACGGCAGCGGCACGCAGCCGGCGGAAACAGCAGCGCTGGCGCATGAGGCGGTGCAGTATGTACGCCAGGGTCACGGGCCGGGGCTGCTGCGGTTGACGGTTCCTCGCCTTTCCGGGCATTCCAGCGTGGACAACCAGGCGTATAAGCCGGAAGCGCTGCGGCAGCGGGAGTGGCTGCGCGATCCCATTGCGGCGCTGCGGGCGTATCTGGTGCCTGCGCTGTACAGTATGGCCGCCTGGGAGTTGTTGGCGGAGGCGGCGCAGCAGCAGGTGTTGGCGGCGCGGGATAATGCTTTGCGGCAGCGCACGCCCGATCCGGAAACGGTGACGCATTTTGTCTTTGCCCAACCACGCCAGCCGGCAGAAGTGGGGGGATTGGCGGCAGAGGGGTTGAGAATGCCGGCAGGAACCGACTACCCCCATCCCCCCGACCCTCGCCGCATCAACTTTGTGGAAGCCATCCGGCGCACGATGGCGGTGGACCTGGCGACTAATCCCCGCTGCCTGATTTTTGGCGAGGACGTGGGCGAGAAGGGGGGCGTACATGCGGCGACGCTGGGGCTGCAAAAGGAGTTTGGCGCGGCGCGGGTGTTCGACACCAGCCTGTCAGAGGAAGGCATCATAGGCCGCTCGGTGGGCATGGCTATTGCCGGGCTGCTGCCCGTGCCCGAAATCCAATTCCGCAAATACGCCGACCCGGCCACGGAGCAGTTGCACAATGCCGGCACGCTGCGCTGGCGCACTGCCAACCGCTTTGCCGCGCCGTTGGTGGTGCGGATTCCGGGCGGTTTTCGAAAGATTGGCGACCCCTGGCACAGCGTCACCAGCGAGATTGATTTTGCTCATGCCGTTGGTTGGAAAGTGGCTTTTCCCTCTAACGCCGAAGATGGCGTGGGATTGCTGCGCACGGCGCTGCGCGGCGACGACCCCGTTATCTTTTTCGAGCATCGCGCCGTACTGGACGCTGGCTGGTCGCGCCGGCCGTATCCGGGGGATGACTTCATGCTCCCGTTTGGGCGCGGCAAATTTATCACCCAGGGTGGGGCGCTGACGGTGGTCACCTGGGGGGCGATGGTAGAGCGGTGTGAAGCGGCGGCACAGGGACTGGACGTGGCGGTAATTGACCTCCGCACCATCCAGCCCTGGGATCAGGAGATGGTGCTGCAATCGGTGCGGGAAACGTCCAAATGCCTGATTGTGCACGAAGATATGCAGTTTGGCGGCTTTGGCGCGGAGATTGCGGCGACGATTGTGGCTGAAATCTTTATGGACCTGGATGCCCCCGTGCAGCGTTTAGCCCCGCCGCAAGTGCCTGTCCCGTTCAGCACCGACCTCATGGACGCCATGATCCCCCGCGTCAGCCAGATACGGGAGCGAATGGCGTGGCTGCTGGCTTATTAGGCTGTTGGTTGACACACGTATTACATTGTAATACGATACCAGGTATAACGATTGGAAAAAACGGAAGTCATTGTCACCCAAACAGTTATGACTATTCGCGTGGCCCCGTCATTAAAAGCGCAAATTGAAGCCATTGCTCGCAGCTACGATATTCCGGCATCATCTCTCGTCAGAATGTGGATAGTTGAGAAGATTCGGCTGCTGCATGTTGCGGAGAATTGACAGAAAGATCAGGCTGCGCCGGCTGCCGCGCTGAGAATGCGGTCGCGGAGTTGGCCGCAGCCGGCCTGGATGTCTATGCCGCGGCGGACGCGGACGGTGCTGGAGACGCCGTAGTAGGATAGGGTGTCTTGAAATGCCTGGACTCGTTCGTGGGAGGAGGGTCTGCCGGCATAGTCCCGCGTGGGGTTTAGGGGGATCAGGTTCACGTGACACAACATGCCTTGTACCAGCGCGCCCAACTGCTGCGCCTGTTCGACGGTGTCATTTTCGCCTTCAATCAGGGCCCATTCGAACGTAATGCGCCGCCCGGTTTGCTCTACGTAATAGCGGCACGCTTCCATCAGGACGGGGATGGGCCACTTCTTGTTGATGGGGATCAGTTTGTCGCGCTCGGCGTCGGTGGCGGCGTGTAGGGAGACGGCTAAGGGCGTTTGGCGCCGTTCGTCGGCGTAGCGGCGCATGGCGGGGACCAGGCCCACGGTGGAGATGGTCAGGCGGCGTGCGCCCAGGTTCAAGCCGGCGGCGTCGGTGAGGCGATCCAGGGCGGTCATGGTGTGGGCGTAGTTGTGTAGGGGTTCGCCCATGCCCATGAAGACGACGTTGGTCAAATGGTCGTGGCGCTGCGCCAGTTCGCGCGCCATCCAGATGACTTGAGCCACAATTTCGCCGCTGCTCAGGTGGCGCAGGAAGCCCATTTGCCCGGTGGCGCAAAAGACGCAGCCCATAGCGCAGCCCGCTTGCGTGCTGATGCAAACGGTGCGCCGCTTTTCGTAGGTCATGAGGACGGTTTCGATGTATTTGCCGTCGTGGAGTTGGAACAGGTATTTGTGAGTTTGCCCGTCGCTGGAGTGTTCCAGGGCGGCGACGGTGAAGGGCTGCAAAGTGGCCTGTTCCGCCAGTTTTTGGCGGAGGGCGTGGGGGAGGTTGGTCATGCCGGCAAAATCAGCCACAAAGCGCTGGTACATCCATTCCCAGATTTGCTGCGCGCGAAACCGGGGCTGCCCCCATTCGGTCAGGTAGGCGGTCAGTTCCGCCAGGTTCAGGTCGTACAGATTGGTGCGGGCGGCGGCGGCGGGGGGCGGTTTGAGGGGAATGGGTTGGTTACTCATGGCTGAATTGTTCGCGGGCGGCAATTAGGGCCTCCGCCAGGGCGTTAATATTGGCAAAGACGAAATCGGGTTGGATGGGGCTGCGCGGCAGGTCGTCCGGTTGGGTGACGCCGCTGAGGAGGAGGATGGTGGCGATGCCGGCATTCTTGCCGCCCACCACATCCGTCTCCAACCGGTCGCCCACCATGGCTGCCGCTTCCGGCGCAGCCCCCAGGCGGCGCAGCGCCTCTTGAAACATGATGGGGCCCGGCTTGCCAATGATAACGGGTTCTATGCCCGTGGCGGCTTGCAGCGCCGCCAGAATCGCGCCGGCGCCTGGCAGTTCGCCCAATTCATGCGGCAGCGACACGTCAGGATTGGTGCCAAAGAAGGCTGCGCCGCGCTGAATGTGCAGCGCGGCTGCCGCCAGGCGTTGGTAAGTCAGGCGGCGGTCCAAGCCGGCGACAACGGCGGCTGGTTTGCTCATCATCTCTTCAGCCAATGCGCTCTCCTCGCTCTGGTTAGTCAGGATGAAGCCGTGGTCGCGCAAAATCTGGCGCAGACCGGGTTCGCCGACGACGTATAGGAGGGTAGCAGGCGGGTAGTACGTCTGCAAATAACTGGCGGTAGCTGTCGCCGAGGTGATGATGCGCGTGGCCGCGATGTCTACGCCAAACCCGGCCAGCCGCGCCACATAATCGTTCACGGTCTTGGTGGCGTTATTGGTCGCTAGCACGACGCCGATGTCCAGCCGGCGCATAGCGGCGAAGAAATCTGCCAGGCCGGGCATGGGCGTATTGCCGCGCCAGAGGACGCCGTCCATGTCCAGGATGAGGTAACGCAGGCGGGTCAGCGCGGATGGGCGAGTAGCAGCAGTGGGCGCGCCCAGGTAGTTATTCAAAGAAGATGAAGTCCAGGTCGCCTGGGGAACGCCCAAAGGCTGTGAGCAACTGCGCCAGTTCGCTGTGATGCTGCATCCCGTGCAGGATGAGGTGCTGCAAGACGCGCCAGCGCACAATGGGGAAGGCGTCGCCGCGGCGGGTGGTCAGGGAGATGACGCTCACGATGGCGGCATCGTCCCACGACGCCAGCAGCGTTTCCCAGGCCTGTTGTTCGTTGGCAAAGCCGGCTTGCAGCGCCATCAGGTCAGGGAAATCTGACGGTGGCAGCGGCGCGACTTGCTGACCTGTCTCCAGCGCCCGCCGCCAGCCATAATTAGTGCGCAGCAGGTGGAAAAGCAGGTCATGAACGGAGCCGTGACCGTAGCCCGGATGGCGGAGGTAGTCGGCGTCGGGCAGTTGCGCAGCGGACGTCAGCAGCCGCTGGTTGGTGTGCCAGTGGTAGGCGAACTGTGTTTCAAAGATTGATTTGTTGGACATGGCTGGCTTGACGCATGTGGGCAACGGATTGTTTGACCAGTTGGCGCAGGGCGTCCAGGTCAATATCGGACAGGCGTTTGATGTATAGGCAGGCTTTACCTGTGATATGTTTGCCCAGCTCCGCCATGAGCGTGTCGTACTCGTCAAACCCAGACATGATGTACAGGGTCAGACTTTGTTTGCGGGGGGGCAAAACCGGTCAGGAACCAGGTGCCTTCGTTGCCGGTGGGATATCTGTAATGGTAGCTGCCAAAGCCCACAATGCTGTCTCCCCACATTTGGGGTTGGGCTTGAGTCGCTTCCTGCATGAGGGCCAGCAGGGTGTAGCAATCCTGCCGCTTGCGCTCATCGGCGACGCTGTCCAGGAAGGCGGTCACGCTTTGGTCGTTCGGTTTGGTCTTGAGTTCAGCCATGATTTTCTCCTGAGAAGGTATGAGGAAGGTATGAGGTATGAGGTATGATGACCCGCGCTATGGCGGCGGCAGCAGGCGGGCGGCTTCGCGTTCGGGGTAGAGGGGCATCATGCGGAAAACGTCGGAGGGGACCATCAGGTTGTAGTCGTCTATTTGTTTGTTGATTTCTACCAGGCGTTGGGCGAATTGGGAGAGGGCGCGCTGCCAGTTGGCTTCTGCCTGGGGATCATCAGGGCGGAAGCGAAGGCGCTGCTGGTGTAGTTCCCAACTGCGTAGGAGGGGGATGCCGGCACGTTCGATCTGCGCCAATATGTCCTGGCGGCGGGCAATCCAGGGCAGGGTGAAGCCGTTACTCTTGAGCAGGTGAAAGGCGAGCCGCTGGTCGGGGTCTGCAAAGGGGTTGTCTTCCGTTTGGCCAAACGGCTGCCCTTCGCCGGGCAGATTGCTAAACTCACCGTTGTCCATTGCTTCGCGGATTCGCTTCTCGATGAAGCCTTCCCAATCAATGTTACCCATAAACTATTCCTCGCCAGGATGCGAATGATGCTGCGTTGACGGCAGCGGAGACAATGGTGGTGGGTGTCAGCCTCGCCGGAGGCGAGGCTGACACCCATTTTAATGGGGGTTTCGCCCGTTTTGCCGGGTTTGTGTGAGGCTAAGGACGTTGCCACAGTTATTGATCAGCCTCACCGGAGGCGGGGCTGACACTCATTTTGAGGGCGAATTTTGGCGCATGTGCGCCAAAATTTGCCCGTTATGGCTGTTTTCTCGCGCGTTGCTGAGGCGCTGCCGCGTCGTTGTTGCCTCCATTTTTCACATTATTGAGGTAATGTCAAGCGGGGGGAGCGCTGTACTTAATCGTGGTGGGTGTCAGCCCCGCCGCAGGCGGCAGCCCCACCTGCGGTGGGGGCTGACACCCATCTTTATGGGCAATTTTGGGCGCAGACGCGCCCAAAATTGCCCGGCGTTACGGAGGGGCCAAACGAAAAGACCTGCGTAGACGCCTGGCGTCTACGCAGGTCTGGTTAGAGCCATCGCGGGCAGCCCCTCAGACGGATTGCTGAGAGGATGCGGGCGTGTCAGGGTTTAGTTACTGCGAGCACCAACCCAGGGTGGTTTGCATGACGGGGCCGCGTCCGGCTGCCGGCAGCGCTTCAAACGGATAGCCCAGGAAGACGGCGCTGTGTGTGCCGCTGCGCACGGCGGCGCTGCCCTGGTTGCCCGTGAAAGC
>JAGVTM010000289.1:0-1511 GCA_019136785.1 Chloroflexota bacterium
GGCTGGACAGAAACAACGCCCGCTTCCGCCCCAGGCGGTCGCTGACGTAACCTGCCGGCAGCGCGCTCAATAAAGACACCAGGCTGGAAGTCGTCAGCAGTTGCCCCAACAGCGCTTCGTCATACCCCAGGCTGAGGACATAAAAGTTGAACAGCAGGCGGAAAATGCCATAAGCCACCCCGCCGATGATCAGGTTCAGCAGGTACAGGCGGGCGTTGGGTTGGAAGAGGCGGATTTTGCCGGCATAATCCCGCGCCCCTTGCGCCAGGCGCGTGCGCCCAGAAGCAGCCGAATCCATCATGCTTCGTCTCCTATGATGCTGCTTGAGTGATTCATTCGTTCACAGGCGCGCACGGCTGCCAGGACGTGTTCCGGCGGGTCTCCTTTGCTGACAAAGCCATCCGCCCCGCCGTTCAGAGCATCCGCCCGCGCTTCCGGACGCCCGCTCAAAGCCAGAATGCGTGGCCTGGTTTGCTCGCCGCGAATAAACTGCAGCCGCTGCCCCACGGGCAGTCCGGGCAACTCCCAATCCAGCAGCAGCAAATCCGGCATTTCCCGCTGCAGCGCCAGCCGCAAACTGACCGCATCGGCTGCCTCGCCGACAATGAGTATATCCGGTTCCTGTTCCAGGAGAAGCCGCAGCGCCGCCCGCACGCGAGGTCTGTCATCCGCCAAAAGAATGCGCATTTGCCACTTCATGTTATAAGGAGTTCCCCATGCGCGGCGGCGCACCACGAGGAATGAAAATAATCAGGATTTCGCAGATTGGTTTTGTGGGCGGTTTGGGCGTAGCCCTACTGACCACTCGCCACTGATTACTGATCACTATTTTCAAAGGAGTGTAGCGCAAAGAGGGGGATGCCGGCATCCGGCAAATGGCGGAAATCCAGGCTGGTCGGGTGGATAGCTTTTCGCCTGGTCAGGTGACCAGGAGGGGGATGGAGCCCCAGGATTTATGATTTCCCAAACTGCACGAGAGGTGGGGGTGTTTCAAACGGGTTAGAAGAAGGGGGAATCATGGAGGGTGTAACAAGGAGCGGCGCTCTTGCAGGAGCGCCGCTCAATTACAGGGGGCTGCCTATCGTGGTATGCTGATTAAGGAGCGCATTGAGCCAGGATGTACATCGTGCTTTCTACGACGCCGCCAGCATTCGTGCATTCACTTTGATTGTCAACCCAGGTGAGATGGTCGTTATTGAACTCCAAATTGCACCGGACCAATACTCTGGGCTCGAAGCATATGCCGTTGACCACAATATCCCCACTGGCGGATATCTTGACTTTCGTACTACCCTGATAGTCATCGAAGGCGACAATATCGGCCATGTTCGTACCCGGAGCAATACGCATAGTGCCGCCGTTGGCGCCGGTCTTAATGCTGGCGCCCGTTTCCGACCTCACTCCATAACCGGCGTCAACTTCGAGGTTTCCGGACTCGATGTCCAACTTCTGTCCGGGCGACGTGGTGCCGATGCCCACCTTCGTGCCATCCGTGTAGATTTGCGTCGCCA
>JAGVTM010000289.1:1555-2046 GCA_019136785.1 Chloroflexota bacterium
ATTGACCAGGGGATAACCGACGCCGTTTGCCTGTTCGGCCTCAAGCAAGCCTTGAGGGACGCCGTTCTGCCAGGCAGTCCCTTCAACCAACCCACTCGTCGCGGCGGCGATTCCCGTCACCAGTACCACCAAAACGAGCAAAATACCAACAATCATCGTATTACGCTTCATTAGAAACTCCTCTAAAGTTATGTACGAGGTAACAATGTACCTTATCTCAATGCAATAGGTTTCCTTTTTCCCTGGGACAAAACAACAAAACAGATGTTACTTTTACATGACCATCACCTCCTTGTCTATGGCGAATGGTAAAATTTACGCAAAATGGTCGTACCCCAAAACCGATGGTCCGTAGCTTGAAAACTTGTGCGAAAACAAACACCTTATGACGTTGTACCTGACCGCCGCCTAAGGGGTTGTATGGTTGAGGCAGCTAGGGGAGAAATAGACATGCTCGCATGAGGCATCAATGTGCCCGTTGGCCTCATCGA
>JAGVTM010000480.1 GCA_019136785.1 Chloroflexota bacterium
CGATCTGGAGCAGGCGTACCCGCAGTACGACCTGGAAGAAGATTTCCTGCATGTTTATGGCTATTTACCCGCCAGGGCGTTGGCGTGGCTGCTGCCGCGCCCGCATCGCGCCTGGCGCGTTGAAGAAGAGCATCCAGAACTGGCGCAAGAAGTGATGGCTTTTGTGCGGGCGCATGGGCCCAGCCACCACCGCCACCTGGAGAACCATTTTAGCAGCGCCCGCACCGCTGGAAGCTGGGGCACGCAGGCGAAAGCAACGACGCGCCTGCTGGATATGCTGCATTATCGGGGGCATTTGCGCATTGCCCGCCGCGAAGGTAATTTGCGCTATTACGAAGTTGCCCCGCCGCGGGCTGCGGTTTACGAGGCCCAGGCGCGTTTGCAGGCGCTGCTGCTGTTGGTGGTGCGTTTGTACGCGCCTATGACGGAATTTACTCTGCGCGATCTGGTGAACCGGCTGCGACATGGGATTGCCGGCATTCAGGGCCACCGCCACATTGTGCCGCAGATGGTGAAGGCGGGTCTGTTGGCGCGCGCCGACGTGGATGGCATTGGTTACGTCTGGCTTGCAGAAGAACAGATAGAGAGGGAAGTGGATGAGCAGGTGCGTCTGCTGGCGCCATTTGACCCCATTGTCTATGACCGCCAGCGGTTTGAACATCTGTGGGGATGGCCCTATCGCTTTGAGGCGTACACGCCGCCGGCGAAGCGCCGCTGGGGATATTATGCGCTGCCACTGCTGTGGCGAGACGCGATCATTGGTTGGGCCAACCTGTCTGTGAGTGGGGGACGCCTGATGGCAGAAGTGGGTTTTGTGAATAAGCATCCCACCGAAGCTGCATTTGCGCGCGAATTGGAGGCAGAACTGCATCGCCTGTCTGCCTTTCTGGGTTGCGTTTCCAGCCCTGCTTTGGCCATGTAGACAGTTACTTACTATTGCATGAACGTTGCTCGCGGCGGCGGCAAATGTTGGTATGATCCTCCGCAGGCGCGTACAATGGGCATGGAATCAGGTATGATGCGCATCCGTTCGACACTCATGTGGCTCACAGCCGCCCTCTTTATTACCCTGCTGCTTCTTAGCTGTCGCAATGGGGGGACAGATAATCCCATTGCCGGGTGGGTTCCCGGGGGAACGCAACCGCCGCTGCTGGATGAAACGGCAGCCGTCTCGCTGGCGGCGCTGGCGCAGAATCCTGCCGCCTATGTGGGGCAGCGCGTGCAGCTTACCGGGCAGTTCTACCATGCCCCGCCGCTGGTATGCTCGACCGTTACCCGCCGCTCGCCTGCCGCCTGGTTTTTAACGGATGGGCAGGTATCTGTGGGTATTGGCGGCCGCTTTGAACAGTTAGAACGGGTGGCGCCGGATGGCCTGATGGTCACGGTTGCCGGGCGGTGGTGGGTCTGGCGCGGACCTATTGGCTGCGGCAAGAACCTGCCGCGCACGGAGGTGTGGTACCTGGACATCGCGGAGATAATTGCGCCTAACCCGATTACGTTCGCTACGCTGACGCCCGTCGGGCAGGCAGTGGCTGAACTTTCGGCGACGCCTGTGCCGCCGCCGCTTGAGGAGCAGGCGACGCTGTTGCCTGCGCCTGGGGATACGGCAACGCTGCCGGCAGACCTGGGCGGTTTTCCCACGCTGCCGTCCGATTTGGGCGACCTGGGCACTTTTGAGGTGCCGCCCGAACTGCTCACGGCTGTTTTTAGCGATACCCAGATATTTCCGCCGGGTTTGACGCCGACGCAGACAATTTTGCCTTCAGCCACGCCGACGCTCCGCGCGGGCGGGCTGCCCAGCGCCACACCCAGCGCCACGCCTACCTTCACGCCCTCGCCTGAACAGGCTGCGGGGACGCCGACGTTTACGCCCACGTTCACGTTTACGCCGAACCCGAATGAAACAGCCACGCCCACGCTGACGGCAACGGCTACCTTTACGCCCGATCCCAAAGCCACGCAGACGCCTACCGCCACCGCAGGGCCCAGCGCCACGCCAACGGCTACAGTGCCGGGCAATCTGGTGGATAAAGGCGCGTTAGAGACGCAAGACCTGGCAGTGGAGACGATGGCGGCTGGGGAGATCCATCAATGGCAGTTTGTGGTGGATAGCAGCGACGTTCTCACCGTTAACGTGGCGTCGCCGGTGTTGATGGATATGGTGGTGACGGTGCTGGACGGCAATAACAATGTGCTGCAGACGCAAAACAACGCCAATAACGGCGCGCCGGAAATTGTGGTGACGAATCTGCCCGGCGCGGGCACGTACCTGATACGGATCAGCGAGGCGGCGGGCCTGGCGGGCAGTTACTCTATGATTTTGCAGGACAGCGAGTCCTATGCTTTCATTTTTAAGGGGACGCTGGAATATGGCGACGCCGAGCAGGCGCTGATGGTCGCCCAAAGTGACCATTTCTGGCATTTTCTGGGCAATGAAGGGGATGACATTGCCATTCTGGTGGCACCTAATGACAATAATACGGATATTTTCTTCGAGTTGTATGGCCCGGACGCAACTGAACTATTGGATGAACCAGTAGATGATGGGGATGCCGGGTTCCCGGAGTTTCTGATTGGCTTTGTGTTGCCAGAGACGGGGTTCTACGCCATTCGCATTGGTGAATTCACCTTCGGCGCGGGCGACTATGCGGTCTCCCTGGACTCGTTTGACTTTCCTTAAGGGAGTTTGATAGGGGTTTCGACAGGCTCAGCCGGCGAGAGTGGGCGCGTTGCCTGAGCCTGTCGAAGGCAACACTGGCGTTAACAGGGGCTTCGACAGGCTCAGCCGGCGAGAGTGAGCGCGTTGCCTGGAAAGGTTACCAACGGTAGCTAAAACGCTGTTCTTTCCACGGGTCGGCATCGTTGTGGTAGCCGTTGCGCTCCCAGAAACCAAGCTGGTCGGTGGCGCGGAACTCCAATGCGCGCAGCCATTTGCCCCCTTTCCAGAAATAGGCGGTGCGATCTTCGCTGCGGTCGGCGAAGCTGCCGATGACCACGCGCAGCGGGTAGCCATGGTCGGGTTCCAAAGGCTGTCCGTCAAAGTGGGTGGCGAGGAGGACGTTGTCCATGAGCAGCATGTCCAGGGGGGTGTTGGTGGTATAACCTTGTTCGCAGTGCTGGATGACGAATCTGGCTTCGGGTTTGGGGACGACAATGCCTTCAGCCACCAGCGTTTTTAGGGACACACCTTCCCAGGTGGTATCGAATTTGGACCAGCGGGTGACACAGTGGATGTCCATGGTTATCTGGGTGCGCGGCAGTTGGTTGAACGCTTCCCAGTTCCACACTTTTTCTTCTTCTACCAGCCCAAAGACGCGAAAATCCCAGGTAGCCAGGTTGGCGCGAGGCACGGTGCCGTAGTGCAGCACGGGAAATTTTTGGGTGAGCGATTGGCCGGGCGGCAGGCGGTTGCCGGCGCGTACTTCTTCTTCTTGTTTGCGGCGATCGGTAATTCGCTTGAACATATGCATTCCTTTGAAAATAGTGGCGAGTGGCGAGTGGTCAGTGGCCGGAAGGAATTACGCAGTTTCCAGGCGGTTCCAGTTTTTAATCAACTGCGTAAGCTGTAATCCTGTCATCTATTGTAGCAAAAGTTCTTGTGTAGGGCTTACGAGAATGTTAAGGTATGGAAAACAGTTTTTTGTGGCGGAGTAAACCTTATCTTTCGGTGGCGCTGACTCACTTTTCGGTGGACGTGCTGAACAGCAGCCGGACGCTGTTGATTGCGGTGCTGGCTTTGAGTCTGGGGTTGAGCAATTCGCAGGTGGCGCTGGTGGCGCTGTTGTATAACGTGGGGAATGCGCTGACGCAGCCGTTGTTTGGCTGGCTGGCGGATCGGTATGGGGCGCGCTGGCTGGTGGTGGGGGGCATTGGTTGGATGATTTTGTTTTATGGGGCGGCGGCGCTGGCGGGGGATTGGGCGGCGCTGGCGGCGCTCACAGTGGCGGGCATTGGTTCTGGCGCTTTTCACCCGCCGGGGACGATGGTAGCCAGCCAGGCCAGCGCCACGCGGCGTACGCAGGCAACGGCTTACTTTTTTATGGCCGGGCAGATGGGGTTGTTTTTTGGGCCCGTTTTTGCCGGCACGCTGCTGCAAATCTGGGAGCGCCCTGGCGTGATCGTGCTGCCCCTGCTGGCCCTGGTCGTTTTCTTGTTGGATTGGCGCTGGCTGCCAGCCACATCCCGCAGCGCCGCGGCGGCGCATACGCCGCACAACTTGCCGCGAGCGCGGGCTGCCTCTGGCGGCTATGTGGCTGGTCTGCTGCTGGTGATTGTGGCTTGCATGAACACCGTCAGCCTTTCCATTCTGACGTTTGCTCCCAAGCTGTTTACGGAGATTGGCTACCAGAGCGGCTACGTGGGCTGGCTGACGGGGATGTATATGTTAGGCTCGGCGGTGGGGGGAATTGTGGGCGGCGCTCTGGCTGACCGCTGGGGCGGCAAATGGCCGATCATGTTGGGCATGGGCGCGGGGCTGCTGCCTGTTTTCTTGTTTGTGCCCGGGGCGGGCGTGATGCGGCTGGTCTGGCTGCTGCTGGCAGGTTTCTTTGTGGGCATGCCGCACAGCGTGCTGGTGATCCAGGTACAGTCTATGCTGCCGGGGCGGCAGGCGCTGGCTTCGGGGCTGACGCTGGGGGTGATGTTCTTCAGCGGCTCGGTGGGGAGTTACGTGGTGGGCTTGCTGGCGGATCAGGCGGGTTTGGGGGTAACGCTGCAGCGTACCGCTTTCTTGCTGGCAATCGCTTTTGTGGCGGCTCTCTTTTTTCCGGCGCGGCAGCGGCTGGCGGAGACAGTGGAAGCGGCGGCGGATTGAGGGTCAGGGGGAAAGGCCGGCTAACAGGGCTTGCGCTAACTGGCGGGCGCGGGCGGCGGCGGTGCCGGTGTGGCTGCCGGCATCCATCAAGGCGTGGATGACGGCGGGGGATAGTTTTTCTGTCAGGCGCGGGTCGGCAGCCAGCAGGTCAGGCAGTGGATTGGCGGCTCCCTGGCGGATAGCTTCCCAGGCGGTCAGGCTGTGGGCGCGCAGCCATTCATGCGCTGTCTGGCGGTCTGCGCCAGCCAACACCAGAGCCATCAGCACCCGTTCGGTGGCGGCAAACGGGCCATAGACAGCCATGTTGCGGGCAATAGCGGCTTCGTCCACGCGCATGTGGGCAATGACGCGGGTCATGCGGCGCAGCATTTCATCCAGGGCCAGGAACGCTTCCGGCTGGAAGAGGCGGCGGTTGGCGGAATCATCCAGGCTGCGCTCCAGCACCGCCTGGCTGGCGTTTTCCCAAGCCATGCTGACTGTGCCGGCGACGTAGCGCGCCAGCGAGCAGACGTTTTCCATGTTGATGGGGTTGCGTTTGAAGGGCATTGCCGAGGAGCCGACCTGGGCGGCGGCAAACGGTTCCGCCCATTCGCCAAAGGGCGGGGAGTGCAAGAGGCGAAAGTCGAAAGCGAGCTTATGCAGGGCGGCAGCCAGGCTGGCGAGGGTTTGCTGCACGCGCAAATCTTGCTGCCGGGGGTAGGTTTGGGTGGTGATGGGGAAGGCGGGCAGGTCTAGCAGCGCCATAGCCCGCGCTTCCATGCCGGCGGCGCTCATGGGGCTGCCGCGCAGGATTTCGACGAAACTGGCCTGGGTGCCCACGGCGCCTTTGAACCCTTTGCCTTTGATGCCGGCAGCCAGGGTTTGCAGGGCGGTCCATTCACTCCATAAATCTTGCGCATAGCCGGCGAAGCGGTAGCCGAGGGTGGTGGGTTCGGCGGGCTGGATATGGGTGAAGGCCATGGTGGGTGTATCGGCGTACCGCTCAATTTGGGATGCCAGCGCCAGCAGAAGCTGGCGCAACTGGCTGGCGATTAGCTGCGTCGCCTGGCGCAAGCGCAGGGCGTTGACGTTGTCGTTGATGTCTTCGCTGGTGGCGCCCCAGTGGAGGATGCCGCCGCCAAGGGGGCATTGTTCGGCGTAGCAGCGGATTTCGGCGACGACGTCGTGGCGGGTTTCGCGTTCAATTTCCAGGGCGCGGGGGATGTCAATGTCGTTTGCGTGGGCTTGCAGGTCGGCGAGTTGGGCGGGGGTGACAATGCCGGCATCCCGCTGCGCCGTGGCCAGAGCTACCCACACCTGCCGCATCAGCCGCCGCTTGTATTCCTCCGACCAGATGGCGCGCATTTCCTGGCTGCCATAGCGCCAGGTGAGGGGAGAGATATAGGTATCGTGATCAAAAGGCATGGCGAAATGGCGAGAGAGCAAACGGCAAGTCTGCAAAGTCCTTAATAGCCCGCTGATGACGCTGATAAAGCGCAGATTGGGCGGATTCTCCGGAGTGAGTGGTTCTCCGACAGCTAGTGTTCTGTCAGCCGTGATTTGATAGATTGGTTCAATCTGGGAGATTGAACCAATCTAATCCATCATTTTATGCTTGACGAGACACTAGTGTCCTGTCAAACGTAAAATGAGGAGTTTGCATCCTCAGAACCTGTCCCTTCAGCAAGTTCAGGGCGGGCTCTGAGTTCACCGAAGGATGCGAACGGCGGGCATCTGAGGATGCCCGACTCCTCAATCCACCATTTTATCCTTGACGGAACACTAGTCACGGGAGGCCACACGGCTTTCAGCGGCGGCGTTCATGAGGGCGGTGGCTAAAGCCATAGCCTGGTCCGGCGTGAGGAAGATGTTTGTCTCGTCGGCTTTGAAGAGCCTTTCATCTGGCGGGCAGTCTTCCACGAAACAGATGCAAATGTTGTCGGCAAAGCCGCTGTCTGTTTCTTCGTAGAAGATTTCAACTTGTAAACTGTCGTCAAGAAGCATAATGGGCATAGGCTTGACTCCTTGGTAAATAGTGACCAGTGGCGGGTGGTCAGTGGTCAGAAGTTAGCCTCACGCGGAGACTTGTAGGACAAACTGTTAGTTTGTGCACGCAAACTATTATAACGCCAGCGAGACAGCGATACCAGCGCGCTGTATAGCTTTGCAAAATATAAACATTAGTTGTGCGAGGGCGATATTGGTTTATAATAAAGGGGGGGTATGTAGTTCTTAGACTGGCGCAGTCTTGGAGAGTGCTCCAGTCTGGCGATCTCGTTCCCACGTTCTTGAAGTTTAAGAAAATAATTCGGCAAACGGGGGTGAGGACACCCCCAGGTGAAGACCCCCATCCCCCCAACCCCCTTCCCCCTTTAGGGGGAAGGGGGCTTTCGGAGAGGGCGAGGGGCGCGCGGCGCCCCTCGC
>JAGVTM010000522.1 GCA_019136785.1 Chloroflexota bacterium
TCTTCTTTGTGGCTTATACCCGCGACGACGTGGATGGCCCGGCGCGGCGACCTGTCACGTTCTCTTTTAATGGGGGGCCCGGCTCCTCCTCTGTATGGCTGCACCTGGGCGTGTTGGGGCCGCGGCGGGTGTTGATGGACCAAGACGGCAACCCGCTGCCGCCGCCTTATCGCCTGGTGAATAACGAGTTTTCGATTCTGGACAAGAGCGACCTGGTCTTTATTGATCCGGTGAGCACGGGCTACAGCCGCGCCGTACCTGGCGAGAAGGCGGAGCAGTTCCACAATTACGAAAAAGACATTGAATGGGTGGGCGAGTTTATTCGCGTCTATACCACGCGCTACCACCGCTGGGCCTCGCCTAAGTTTCTGATTGGCGAAAGTTACGGCACGACGCGGGCGGCGGGGTTGTCTGGTTTCTTGCAGGAGCGGCATGGCATGTACCTCAACGGCGTCATGCTCGTCTCCTCCATTTTGCAGTTCCAGACCGCTCGCTTCACGCCGGGCAACGACTTGCCCTACATCTTGTTTTTGCCTACCTATGCTGCGACTGCCTGGTATCATGGGAAGCTGCCGGCAAAATGGCAGGCTGACTTACAACAAACCCTACGCGCCGTGGAAACCTTTGCCGCGGGCGAATACACCCTGGCCCTCATGCAAGGCTCTGCTTTACCCCAGCCGCAGCGCCAGAAAATTGTGCGTAAACTGGCGGAATTCACGGGTCTTTCGCCCGCCTACATTGAACAAAGCGACCTGCGCCTGAACATTCACCGCTTTGTGAAAGAACTGCTGCGCAACCAGAAGCGCACGGTGGGCCGGCTGGACAGCCGTTACGTGGGTATTGATCGGGATGCGGCAGGCGAACACGTGGATTTCGACCCTAGCTACGCGGCCATCCAGGGTCCCTACACCGCCACGCTTAACGACTACGTGCGCCGCGATTTGAACTTCGCCAGCGACCTGCCTTACGAAATTTTGACGGGCAAGGTGCAGCCCTGGAAGTTTGAAAAGCACCAGAATGAGTTCTTGAACGTGGGCGAGACGCTGCGCCAGGCGATGACGCAGAACCAATCCTTACAGGTATTTGTGGCTAATGGCTACTACGATCTGGCGACGCCTTATTTTGCCACTCAATACACGTTCAACCACCTCAGCCTCGATCCCAGCTTGCAGGCCAATATTAGCATGAGCTATTACGAGGCAGGTCACATGATGTATTTGCATATCCCTTCGCTGGCGCAATTAAAAGCGGATCTGGCGAAGTTCATGGATGCTGCGATTGGCAAGCCAGCCTGATTCTCTGGCAATGAACCATGCCAGGGAGCGCGAACAAATGATGAAAACAGAACTGCTGGCTGAACAGGCATTCAGCGCGAATGAACTTTCCATCAACTACGCGGTTGGGCCGGCTAACGGCCCGCCGCTGCTGCTCCTGCATGGCTTGATGCGCCGCTGGCAGTACATGATGCCGCTCATTGAGGGGTTGAGCGCGCAGTGGCAGGTATTTGCTCTGGATTTGCGCGGGCATGGTCTGTCAGACCGGGTACCTGGCGGCTATCGCCACTATCAAAATTACGTGCCGGATGTGGCGGCTTTTTTGGAGATGCAGATCAATGAGCCAGCCATGCTAGTGGGGCACTCATTAGGCGGTTTGATTGCGTTGGGGGCGGCGGCGCGGATGCCGGCCAGGACGCGCGGGGTCGTGGTGGTGGAAGCGCCGCTGACGCCGGAGAGCATTTTGAGTACCATCAAACTGGGCGCGTGGGCCTGGGTGCCGCAGTTGGCGGGGCGTTCCGTAGACAAACTGCGCGCGCTGCTGCGCGTGTTGGATCGCCATGCCCCGCCCGCTTATCTGGAGGAGACGGCGCAAGAATTGCACCACGTGGACCCGGAAACGACGCGCTATTGGGCGGAAAACCGCATGGCCGAGCTTCTGGCTGATTATGACATTGACCAGACCTTGCAGCGGTTGGCGCGTCCGCTGTTGCTCGTGCCGGCAAACGTGGCGAATGGGGGCGTGATGACGGATGCGGACATCGCGCTGGCCAATGCCCTGCACGATCAGGTTACCCTCAGCCGTCTACCCGAAGCAGATCATGAAGTGGGGTTAAATACGGGGCAAATAGGGCCGTTGTTAGCTGCCATAGAGCCGTTTCTGGCCCGGTTTCGTGAAGGAATGGTCTGAGCAGGCGATTTACTCTTCCAAAGCCAGCACTTTTTGCAGCCGGCGCTCAAACCGCTCTTCAGCCTGATATTTGGCAGCCAGGAAGCCAGCCACCAACTTACGCGCCAGGGCGGGGCCAACGATGGCGCCACCCAGGCAAAGCACGTTCATATTGTCGTGCTCTACGCCCTGGGTAGCGGAGTAAATATCGTGGCAGAGGCAGGCGCGCACCCCTTTGATCTTGTTGGCGGCAATGCTGGCGCCCACGCCGCTGCCGCAGAGCAAAATGCCCCGCTCCCCCTGACCGCCGGCGACGGCGCGGGCCACGGCGGCGGCAGAGTCTGGATAGTCGTCATCTTTGTCATAGGCATAGGCGCCGACGTCTATGAGTTCATAGCCGCTGGCGGTTAATTCCTGGCGCAGCATCTCTTTCAGTTCAAAGCCGGCATGGTCAGAGCCAATGATGATTTTCATAGTAGCGTTTTCCTCAGGCGTTAAGTAACCGCCCACAAATATCCATCAAGAAGTTCAACTTCTTCGGAGAAGTTGAACTTCTAAACGATGAGACTTTTATAACCTGCTGCCTAAAACGGTATTTTACGCTACACTTGCCCTGGCGACATCTGGCGTAGAGCGATTTTCCAAAATCGCTCTACTGTTTGCGGAGGAGAAGATATGAATCCCCTGGTGGAATTGTACGCTTATGGTCAGAGTTTCTGGTATGACAACATTCGACGCAAGTTTTTGCAGGATGGAACGTTGCTGCGCCTGATTGCCGAAGATGGATTGCGCGGGATGACGTCGAACCCTTCGATTTTTGAGAAGGCGATAGGTCAGAGCGACGATTATGATGAGCAGATGGCGGAACTGGTGTCGGCGGGACTGGATACAAAGGGTATTTATGAGACGCTGGCTATCACGGATATTCAGATGGCTTGCGATCATTTTGCCGACTTATACGCGCGGTCGCAGGGAGGGGATGGATACGTCAGTCTGGAGGTGTCTCCCTATCTGGCGCACGATACAGTGGGCACAATAATGGAGGCGCAGCGGCTGTTTGCGGCGTTGGATCGGCAAAATGTGATGATTAAAGTGCCGGCAACCGCTGCCGGCATTCCCGCCATCCGCACCCTGATCGGCGCCGGCATAAACGTCAACATCACGCTCATGTTTAGTATGCAGCATTACCTGGCAGTGGCTCAAGCGTATATAGATGGCCTTAACCAGTTTCTGGAAAACGGCGGCAACCCGGCGCGGATTGCTTCCGTCGCGTCTTTCTTTGTCAGCCGCGTAGATACGGCTGTAGATGCCAGACTGGCTGCCCTGGATGATCCAGCCGCCGTCTCCCTGATGGGAAAGGCGGCTATTGCTAACTCCCGCGTCGTGTACAAACAGTTCAGGGAAATCTTTCACGGGCCCACCTTTGACCCTCTACGGGCGGCGGGCGCGCCTGTGCAGCGACTGTTGTGGGCGTCCACCAGTACCAAGAACCCCGCCTATCCTGATACCCTCTATGTGGATGAACTGATTGGGGCCGAAACGGTGAACACCATGCCGCCGCAAACGATTGAGGCTTTCCGCCATCATGGCAAGCTGAGTTACAGCCTGGAACGGGACGTGGACCAGGCGCAACTGCTGCTGGATAATCTGGCTGAACTGGGCATTGACCTGGACGAGATTACCGAACAACTGCAGGTTGATGGGGTGAGAGCGTTTGCCAACTCCTTTGAACTTTTGTTGAACACCATTAGCCGCGAAGCTTACCGGATGCAGGGCAGCGCTTAATGGCGTATCCGGTTTGTGCCGGCAGCGTACCCTATAAAGCATAACATGCGTATTGGAATGGTAACCGCCTGCTATAAACCCGTCATCAACGGCGTGACGCGCATGGTTTCCCTGTACAAGGAGCGCCTGACGGCGTTGGGGCACGAGGTGACCGTTTTTACCCTGGGCGACCCCGATCCCGCGGGGGATGAGCCAGACGTGGTGCGTTCTCCGGGCATTCCGCTGGGCGACACGGGCTATTACCTGGGGGTGCGCTATCGCCAGGAAGCGCAGGCGCGGCTGCGGCAGATGGATATTTTGCACTGCCACCACCTGATGATGAGCATCGAACTGGCGTATCGCTATGGAGAATGCCCTATCGTCTATACCAACCATACGCGCTATGACCTGTACACAGGCGCGTACACGCCGCTACCGCAGCCGGCGGCGGACGCCATTATGCGCCAGATCTGGCCCGAACTGACCGATATGTGCGACGTGGTGATTGCCCCTTCGCTCAGTATGCGGCGGGTTATGGAGACCTTTGGCGTGCGCCGTCCGATAGAAGTCATTGAGAATGGCGTAGATCTGGAACCCTTTCGCTGCCCATGCCACCCGCTCACGCGCGCGGAGTTGGGGCTGCCGCCGGCGGGCGTGGTGTTTGTTTACGTGGGCCGGCTGGCGGAAGAGAAAAATGTGGGCGCGCTGCTGCGCCAGTTTGCTGTCGTGCACGAATGGTCGCCCGCGACCTCGCTCCTGCTCATTGGCGATGGGCCGCAAAAAGCCAGGCTGCAGCAGCAGGCACAGCAGTTGGGCGTTGCCGCCGCCGTGCATTTTGTGGGCGCTGTGCCCTACGCTGCCGTGCCCAATTACCTGGCTGCCGCCGACGTTTTCGTGACCGCTTCCGTCAGCGAAGCGCATCCACTGACCGTTATCGAGGCGATGGCTGCCGGACTGCCTGTGGTGGCTGTCACCGGGCCTGGGATAGTAGAAACGGTGGAATCTGGTCGCAGCGGCTGGCTGACGCAGCATCCTGAAGGGGGACTGGCAGTGGCTATGGCCGGCATGTTGCCCGACGAGGCCAGGAGACGGCAGATGGGCGCACAGGCGCAGGCAGCCAGCCAGCGCTTTGACATTCATCGCACTGTGCAGCGTACCCTGGCTCTTTACCAGGAAATGCACGAACGATATTCCGATTCGCCGCGCCAGCGCAGGCAGCGCAACTGGCAGGCGCAGATTGAACAGTTGGGCCAACTGCTGCACCCTTCCCCGCCGCGTCGCCATGACTAATGATCGGAAGCGCCTGGGCGCGTGGGGCGAATCGGTGGCGGCGACTTACCTGGAAGCGCATGGCTACCGTCTCTTGCAGCGGAACTGGCGCTGCGCCTACGGTGAAATGGATATTGTGGCGCAGCAGGGGGACCTGCTCGTCTTTGTGGAAGTGAAGACGCGGCGGGGGCGAGGGCAGGGCACGCCGGAAGACGGGGTGACGCCGCGCAAGGCAGAGAGGTTGTTGACGGTGGCGCAAGCGTATTTGCTGGCGCACGATCTGGATGTGCCCTGGCGGGTGGATGTGGTGGCGGTGGAACTGGACACGCGGGGCAAGCTGCTGCGCTGCGAGCATCTGCCGGGGGCGGTTTCGGAGTGGTAGACAACCCCAGGCACGCGAATGCGGCTGCCTTACCCCCTTTGTTGGTCGTGGTGGGGCCGACGGCTGCCGGCAAAACCGCTCTCTCCATCTCCCTGGCGCAGGCGTTCGCGGGGGAGATAATCTCCGCCGATTCCCGCCTTTTTTATCGCGGGATGGATATTGGCACAGCCAGGCCCACGCTGGCGGAACGCGACGGCATTCCCCATCACCTGATTGACATTTGCCAGCCGGATGAAACCCTGACCCTGGGCGAATACCAGCGGCGGGCATACGCTGCTATTGATTCTATTCACAGCCGGGACCATCTGCCTATCCTGGTGGGGGGCACAGGGCAATACGTCAAAGCGGTGGTAGAGGGGTGGGGTATTCCCGAAGTGCCGCCACAGCCCGCGCTGCGGGCGGCCTTGATGCGCCTGGGTGCAGCCGAACTGGTGCGCTGGCTGGCGCAGCTTGACCCGGCTAAGGCGGCGGAACTGGAACCGCGCAACGTGCGCCGCGTCATCCGGACGTTGGAAGTTACTTTGGTGACCGGGCGGCGCATGTCCCAATTACAGCGCAAAGCGCCGCCGCCATATCGCATAGCCATTATTGGTCTGGCGTGTGAGCGGGCGTGGCTTTACCAGCGCATTGATGCGCGGGTGGATAAGATGATGGCTGATGGGCTGCTGGCGGAGGTAATGGCGTTGCAGCGGGCGGGATATGGGCGGAAATTGCCGGCGCTCAGTGGTCTCGGTTATCGCCAGCTTTATGATTATCTGGCAGGTGAACTGACTTTACCTGAAGCGGTGGAACGGATAAAATTCGAGACGCACCGCTTTGCCCGCCAGCAAAACACCTGGTTCCGCCGCGACGATCCGACTATTCATTGGCTGGATGCGGCTCGCCCCGACCTGGCGACGGCGGCGCAAACGTGGGTGGCCCACTGGCTGGATGAAGGAAATAATTAATTGGTGAATTGTTGAATTGGTGAATTCTTAATGATGTCGCCATCATTGCGCCTCATTATCCATTCACGAATTAACCATTGTCCCTCGTGGCAAAAGACCTATGGACAAACAACCCTGCTTCTGGGTACGCGACATTCCCGTTTACGGCAGAACCATGCTGGCGCCTATGGCTGGCTACTCGGACGTGCCTTACCGCGCCATTTGTCGCGCTTTTGGCTCCGCCATGCACTACACCGAATTTGTGGCGGTGGAGATGTTGCAGAGCAATCGCCCCAACAGCTATTGGCGGCTGCTTGACCGCCTTGCGGGGGAGCAGCCGATGGTGTTTCAAATTTTCGGCAATGATGCGCGCCAGATTCTCAACGCGGCGCAGCGCATTGAACAGTGGGGGCCGGATATTATTGACATTAACATGGGCTGCTCCACGCGCCAGGTGAGTGGGCGGGGGGCGGGCGTGGGCATGATGCGCAATCCCAGACTGGTCGCCGACACCTTTCGTTTATTGACGCAGCATCTGGCTGTACCTGTGACGGGCAAGATACGGTTAGGTTGGGAGGACGCGCCCAATTACCTGGAGATTGGGCGTATCATGGCAGACAGTGGAGCGGCGCTCATCGCCATCCACCCGCTTACGATGGAGAAAAAGTTTGGGGGTAAAGCGGAGTGGGTGGCATTTGCCGTCCTG
>JAGVTM010000636.1 GCA_019136785.1 Chloroflexota bacterium
CTGGCGTCGCCAGGGCAAGAGCAGCTTCTGTCGCCGCCGGCAAGCTGGTCGGCGCAGACGCTGGCAAAGTGACCTGAACAGCATGGGGGGCTGGCAACGTGGCCAGCGGCGGCAAGGTGGTTTCAACCGTTACTGCCGCTGTCGCCGCCGCCAAAAGCGTAGGCGTGGGGTCAGGGGCTGGCGCAGCGCAGGCTGCACTCAACAGCATTAAGCCACCAATCAGCGCCAGCCAGCGCTTCATTTGACCTGGGCACAACTTTTTCATCTTTCTACTCCTGTTCGTTAGGGTTC
Source organism: Chloroflexota bacterium (assembly GCA_019136785.1). Classification (GTDB taxonomy): domain Bacteria; phylum Chloroflexota; class Anaerolineae; order Promineifilales; family Promineifilaceae; genus JAGVTM01. The sequence continues at coordinate 292 of JAGVTM010000636.1, forward strand.
AATGGGTCAGCAGGTACCGTTCCATGAGAACAACCAGCGCCACAATGAGCAGCAAAAGAAGCAGCAGACCGGCGCTCCACCAGCCTGACAGGCTCATGCCGGCAGCCGCCAATACCAGCGCCGTCAAAGTTCCCACAGCCAGAGCCACATCGCGGCGGCGCTGGCGCAGGGGCCATTCCAGGCGCAGCCACCACACGCCGCCAACCAACATGCCCAAAAAACTGGCAGCCGCCGCCGCGCCCACCAACTGCCCACCCGTCACCAGCGGCACATCCAGGAACCAGATGCCGCACGCCTTTTGCCGTGAAGGCAGCGGATTCTGGCGGAACACATAGACCCGCGCCAGGATGAAACGTCCATAAACGGCATCCTTGCCGCTGATGGCCCAGCTTGCCGTCTGCGTCTCCCCTGGCGACAGGGGCACAGTGCGCGTTTCCTGACGCATCAAGGTGACGTAACCGTCCGAAATACGCGCCCGCGCCAGCAGTTGAATCGGGCGCTCCAGGGGATTGGTCAGGGTCACGCGAATGGCAGCAGCTTCGTTGGGGGTGACGATCAGCGGGCAGCGCAGCGTGTTCAACGAATCCTGCGCGGAGAGCGACGAATCAAAGAGACTGGCTTCCTGATCGGGCCAGAAAGAGATTATGGTTAACACCAGCGCAAACATGACGCCTGCTAAAAATAGCAGGCTGCTGGCAAAGCGTTGGATGGCGTGAAAGCTGTGCATGATTCCCCTTCGGTCGTCACTGCGGCTGGAGCAGGTAAAGCGTCAAGACCCATTCCCGCGCCAATACAGCCTGGGGCTGGCGATCATAGCGACCTTCCAGCGTCTGCGCCGCCAGCGCCAGCGTCTGGTCTGGTTGGAAGGCGAACTGCTGCTGTTGCAGCCAGGCGGGATCGCCCACCCAATATACTGCATAACCTGCCGACTGCCAGCCAGCAATGGTCTGCCGCAGCCGCTCTATCTGTTCGGGTTGGCTTAACTGCTCCAAATCGCGCAAAGTAAAAGCGTATCGCCCGTGGAGATATTGCAGCGGCATCCCTATAAAATCCCCCAGGCCCACCGGCGTAGGGTCGTTGTAGAGGAGAATGGAGGCTGCCGGCATTTGCGCCGCCGCCTCTGCCACCTGATCCACCAGGCCCACCGCATCCACTTGCAGCGCCAACCCCCGGCCCGCCAGAGCCAATCCCGCCCACCAAAGCAGCGCCAACCCCCAGGCAGCCGCTTGCAGCCAGCTGCGCCGCCGGCTGAGCGCGCTCAACAACATGGCGGCGGCTAACGTGGCAAAAGGGATAACTGCCGGCACATAACGGCGCAGCCCATAAACCAGCACCGGGTTGTTTTGCAGCCGCCAGATGTATAACAGGCTAAAGAACAGCCCGACAAACAGGACAGCGCCGATTTCCAGGCGGCGCGATGGCCACTGCCACAACAGCCAACACGCGCCGCCCACGCCCAACCAGACGCCCACCGGCGACAAATACCAGCCCAGGCGCAGCAAATTCTCACGATCAGTCATGGTCACCTGGGCGCCGGCAAACCAGTTATCCCAGATGCGCAGCGAAGTCGGGTCATAGGGGCGCACAAACCAGGCGTATACCGCCAACAGCAACAGCAAGACAATTGCGCCAATCAAAACAGGTTTTTGCTGCCGTCGCCACCTGACGGCTAACCCGGCGGGGCGATAACGGCGGGAGAGAATCAACAACAGGAGCAGTCCCAGCGCGGCAGTCGCCGGCAAAACCGGGAACCGTTCCAACAAACGCAGTCCCAGCCCAAAGGTGTTCAAAAAGTAGGGACGGCTTTGCCACCAGGCGTGGGCAAAAGCGTGCAGCGCCAGCAAGAACACCGGCGCAAAAAACCAGGCGTCCTGCCGCCGCACCTGCCCCCCCCACCACAGCCAGAAGAGCAGAAATGCCGGCAGCGCCGCCACAAAAAACATGTCAATGCGCGTCAACAGCAGCAGCCCCCACATCAACCCGGCTAACAATCCCCAGGTGCGCCGCGACCGATCCTGCCACCACACCGCCAGCGCCCACACCCCCGTCCACAACAAGAACTGCGTCAGCGTTTCCGTAGTGGGGTAGCGGCTGAACCAGATTTGCAGCCCGTTCAGCGTCATGCCGCCCAACACCAGCAGCGCCGCCCGCCCGCCGCCCCAGCGCCGCGCCAACAGAAAAAGGGCAATGACGCCCAATGTCCCCCACAATCCAGGCAGCAGCAGACTGGCAGACGCGCCGCCCAGGCCATGGGCGACAGCCAGCCAGACAGGATGCAGCGGATAGAATTGGGGAATCACTCGCCCCGCCGGCTCCCCAGGCACGTAGAAGCCGGGAAACCAGTAGTAAGGGGCAGCCTCCGGCGGCGGCAGCGGGCGCAGCAGATGGGGGTAGAGTGCCGGGTCGAGTTGAGCCAGCAGCGGATCGTCAATCAGGATGCCGCCGCTGCGGTCAATGTTGGCTGCCAAACTGACGTAAACGCCGGCGTCTGCCCCGCCCAGGATATATTCATGCGGGCGAAAGAATAGCCAGGCTGCCAGGAAGAGCCAGGGGAGAAGGAAGAAGGAAGAAGGAAGAAGGGAGAAAGGGGAAGGAAGAAGGGAGAAGGAAGAAGGAAGATGACGGGATTGGTAGGCGGTGAGAAGGGTGAGGAGGAGCAGCAGCAGGGTCAGGAGGGGCAGATTGTACTGGCCGGCTTCAGCCAGTTGCAGGGCTAACCAGCCAGCCAGACCGAGGCCTAGAGAGAGGGCGGCAAAGATGTGGTCTAAGGCGTCCTGAGAGGAGGCAGCGCCCCCTGCCCCGGCGCTCGACCACGTGGTCGCGGCAGCATCTGCGTCATCCAGCCAGCGCCAGACAACTGCGCCAAACAGGTAGCCAACCACAACAATCAGGCATACAGCCAACCAGTCAGGCATGGGAAACCGCTCCCAGTTGGCGCAGGATGCCCTCAATAAAGGAGACGTAGGCATCGGCGACAGCCGGCCCGCTGTGATGGGTCTGCGCATAGGCGCGGGCTGCCTGTCCCATAGCCTGCCGCTGCCCCGGCTGTTGCGCCAGCGTCTGCAAAAGGCGGAACAGGGCGTCGGAATAAGGCGGTGTGGGCACTTTCAGAGCCACTTCGTCAGGTAATTCGGCGTACCAGCCAGCGTCGGAGACAATCAGCGGGCAGCCCGCCGCCAATGCCCGCAGCGCCGTGGCGGAAGTCTCGCCCGCCGTCGGACAGCGCAGGTTGATGACCACGTCTACCGAGCCAATCCAATCTACAAATTCAGCCAGGTCAGCCACAAATCCCAGATGGGTGACGGCGCCATCCAGCCCGGACGCGGCAATCAGAGCCGGTAAGTTTACTTCAGGGTGCGCCTCGCCCACGATCAGGTAGTGCGCGCGCGGCATGGTTTGGCGCAGGTGGGCAAAGGCGGACAAAGCCACGTCCATCTGCCGCGCTGCCGTAATCTGACCAAAGCTGCCAATGAGGAAGGTTTCGGGCGGCAGATTCAACTGCGCCCGCCGGTTGTGGATGGGTTGGGGGTCTACCAATGCCGGCACAACCCCCACCGGTCGCTTCGTCCTGGCCCTTACCCGTTCTGCGACATAATGGCTGTGCCCCATTATCCCCAGACTCAGATCCAACAGCCGTTGGTTAAGCGGCAGCGTAAACAGGGGATGCGGCTGGCGTTGGTATTGAATGTCCAGGGCCAGGTCAATGCCGGCAGCGCCCAACTCATACCCCAACTCGCGGGCGTAGGCGGGGAAATTTGCCTGCCCTGCCGTCAGGTCTGCCAGGAAATGATGCAGCACATAATCATGCAGCGCCAGGATGCCCGGAAAGCGGCGGAAGGTGTGATAAAACGGGGCGTGATGGCGGCTATTGCCCATCTGAAACAGGGCGGCGTCAAAATCCCAACGACGAAAAGTGTATTCTTGCAGGGGATAAGCGGCAAACTGCTGCCGCAGCGCCTCCTCCACATGGCCTGAAGGGAACAATGTCACCTCTGCCCGCTGCGCCAGATAAGGCAGCAGTTCGCGGCTGTAATCGGCGACGCCCGTGCGCGCCGGCGGCAGTGGGCTGAAATAAGCAAGACGCAGCATAACCAACATGGCAACCCCACACGGATCGCCCTCAACTCCCCCCTTCTTCCTTCTTCCTTCTTCCTTCTTCCTTCTCCCTTCTTCCTTCTACCTTCGCCGTCAACTCCGCAAGCTGATGAATCAGTTCCGTCTGCAGCCGGTCTTGCTCGATCAGACGGGCTTCGATGGTCTGCAGTTGTTCCACCACCAGCAGATTAAAGCGGTTCTGCTGCTCCACCACCGCCTGCACGTACCAGCGGGCAGCGACATTGTTCCAGGCAGTGCGGAACCAGGCGATTAAGGGCCCAATGATGGGCATACGCGACTGAAAGGGTTGCGGCTGTAGCTGCGCTTTTTCCGATAACAAGTTACTAGGGGAAGGTTCAGGCATGGCGTTCATTCACTGTGCGGCAGGCGGGCCGGGAGCCTGCCTCCGCTGCTGCGGGCACCGCTGATGCGGGCACCGCTGATGCGGGCACCGCTGATGCGGGCAACTGTCACGTCGTCAGGCATCAGGCTGAAACAGGCGGGGCTAAAGACCGTGCCGGCGCGATCACTTCGCTCAATAGAATGGTAACGGCTAACCAAAACGTGCCTGCCATCAAGCCGGCAACAACATCGGTCAAATAATGCGTGCCCAACGTCATCTGGCTCAGCCCGATTAACACCAGCAACGTAATCACGCCCAGGGATACGGCTACCTGCCAGCCCCAATTGGCGCGGGAGCGCACGATGAGGTAAGCCAGAAAGCCATATAAGAGAACGGCGTGCATTGGCTCGTCGGCGGGGAAGCTGTAGTTGCGCGCGGGCACGAGGGTGGCCGGAAACGCGGGCGGCGTGCGCTGCACAAACTGCGTCAGCAGCAGGTTCAGGGAAGCGCCGCCGCCCACCGATACCAACAAAGCCAGCAACCAACGCCACTGCTTGCGCCACAACAGCCCCAGAGCCATCAGCCCCGTGCCCACCAGGATGACACGCGGCAGCGCCAGCAAGCCAATTGCCAGAAAAAAGGCGCGGCTGTCGGGGGTGCTGTTCAGTAAGAACCAGACGGCGACGTTGGCGTCGTGCAGGGCAAACTCTTGCTGCTCCAGCACGTCATGGGTAATGCCGCTAAACAACCAACCGCTGATGACCGAAACCCCAAAGCTGACGGTGACCACAAACGCCGCCCCACTGGCGGGGTTGAAGCGGTAGCGCAGCCAGCCCAGCAACTGCGGCAGCCGCAGCCGCCGGCTAATCTGCTCCAGGCGGGCGCGCACGTGGCTTTCGCGGTTGGAGAGATGGCGCATGAGCCAGATGCTGCCGGCAATCAACAACAGCGCCACCAGCAAACTCAACCCAATGCGGTGAATAATCTCATCCAACAATGCCAGATTGCTGCCAAACAGATAGCCCAGCAAAGCGATAGCCGTCGCCCAAAAGGTTGCGCCCACCAGTTCATAACTGACAAAGGTGCGCGCCGGCATCCCATTTAACCCCACCACGACCGCCGTAAAGACGCGAATGACCGGGATAAAGCGCGCCACAATCAACGCCTTGGGCCCGTGCTTGTGAAAGAACGCTTCGCTGCGCGCCAGACCCTGCCCGTTTCCGTGCCGCGCCAACCACTGCTGCACCCACTCCCGCCGGTTCCGTCCCAGGCTGTAGCCAATGGAATCGCCCACGATGGCGCTCACGGAAGCAACGACAACCACCATGACAATGGACAGATCGCCATGCGCGGCAAAAGCAGCCACAATCAGCAGCACCGTCTCGCCGGGCACAGGCAAGCCGGCGCCCTCCAGCACCAGCAAAACGGTCAGGATAATATAGCCATAGGAGGCACTATAGGGGGACAGTAGGGTAACGAGATACTCGATCAATTTTCGCTCAAGGATGCCAGGAAATCGTGGGCACGCTGGCTGGTTGGGCGTAAGGCCCATAAGCCAGGTCATCAAAATAACCGTTGGCTTTCAGGCCGCCATACGAGAACAACGCCTGCCCTGCCGTGCCCAGGGCGCGCCCCATCTGGATGCGGGCTTCGATCTCGCTGAAGGTGCAGTACCCTGTGCCAATCCCCGGGATGACGTAGCGACCGCCGCTGTTCGCCTGGAAATCCGCCACCAACGTCTGCCACTTCTGCTGTGTCCAGAAGCCCGGATCGTCGCAGTCGTAGACGCCAGGGTAGATCATGGGGGAGATGCTGTCAATGTAGCCGTCCGCCACCCACGCTTTGGAGTCCTGATAATAGTCGTGATAACCTTCCTGCCCACCCCAACTCCAATAATCAATATAAATGGGCCAGACAGCGGCAGACAACCAGAGACCGGGTTTGAGCGGCACTATCTGATCATAAAACTTAGCCACCGTACCGTTAACCTGCGCCCGCTGCCAGTCGGCGTAACTTAGATAGCCAGACGGGGGCGCGGTAAAGCAGTTGACGCCCGCGCTGGCTTCACTGACCGGGTCGCAGGAAGTGTCGCTGCTGTTGTAGCGAATGTGGTCCAGGTGAATGCCGTCCACGTCGTAACGGGCCACCAGATCGGCGGCTACCGCCAGTAAATGATTGTCCACAAAGGTGGAAGCAGGCGAGGCGCGCATGTACGGGCTGCACGGCACAGCATCGTTGGTTTGCCATTGCAAGCCGTTCAATTTACCTCCAGTCGTGCCGTGAAAGTCGCGCAAGTTGTAGTAAAAGGGGCGCGGCGTAACGGCTTCGGATGGCGGCGTGCACTCATCCCAGACGGGATAGACGTTCAAGTAAGCGTGAACCTGGATACCCTGGGCGTGGGCGGTCTGGATCAGGGCGGACAGCGGGTCCCAATACGGGTTGGGCGGCTTTGGGCGGCTGCCCAAATGTGCCGCTGACCCGTTTAGCCCAGGGTTCCAGGCCAGGGGTGTAGTAGGCGTCGGCGTTGGCGCGCACCTGGAAGAAGATAACGTTGATGTGCGCAAAAGCGGCGTCGCTGACGATTTCGTTGATTTTGGCGGGGTCGGCGGGCTGCGTGCCGCTGGTCCAATCAAAGCGGGTGACCCACATGCCGCGAAATTCGGTGGATGCCGGCATCGGCGTAACCGTTGGCGTCGGCGACAGCGTGGGTGTGGGCGTGGGCGACGCCTCCGCTCTGGCCCAGACCGCTTCATAAACAAGCTGTTCCTGCAAAGCGCGAGCGCTGGCCACCAACAGCCACAGCAGCGCCAGCGACCCTAACCACAACAAACCCATTCCTATTCGACGTTGCATATTGCCCTCTTTGTGGCTAAAGTACCACTGTACGCTATTATCATGCAAACCGGGAAATCTTCAACATGACGATCTACGACATCAGCC
>JAGVTM010000132.1 GCA_019136785.1 Chloroflexota bacterium
ATCGTTAGACATAACCTTGCCTCTTAGACAATTGTTATTGGGTGGTTGGATGAACATAATCTGGAGGGCCTGGTCATTGGACGCCTGACTGTGCCGTGCGGTTTGGCAGCCTGTAGGGGGCAGGCAGCGCACGTTGGCCCATGAGTACCCTATATAACTCTTGGGGGGAGGTTAAGTGTCTCTTGTCACCTGTTACACGTGACATTTGTCAGCAACCAACCCCCTGGCCACTCACCACTCTTCCCCATTGACGCAGGTTATTAACCTGGAGTACACTAATCAATGGGTGATTGCAGAAAACGAAGCATCACGGTTGATTGGCCCGAAGCCAGCTTCACACCCCACTGGAGGTAGAAAACGAATGAGCCAACCCTTATCCCCCGAAGCGCTTTACCGCGTTTGCGATCCGCAGCAGTTTGATTTTGAGACCACCGAAACGCTCCCCGATCTGGACACCATCATAGGACAGGAGCGGGCGGTAGATGCGGTGCGCTTTGGTATTGGTATTCGCCACACGGGCTATAACCTGTTCGCCCTGGGCCCCTATGGCACAGGCAAGCATACAGCCGTCAGCCAACATATTGCGCAGAAGGCGGCTACCGAACCAACGCCGTCCGACTGGTGCTACGTCTACAACTTTGATCTGCCCCACCAGCCGCGCGCGGTAGCCATGCCTGCCGGCAAAGGCGTCGTCCTGGCTCAGGATATGCAGCGATTGGTGGAGACGTTATTCACCGTCATCCCCGCCGCCTTTGAAAGCGACGAATATCAGGCGCAGCGGGGCAACATTGAAGAGACGTTCAAGCAAAAGCACGAACAGGCGCTGGAAAAGCTGGAAGAAGAAGCCAAAGCGCAGCACATCACCTTAATCCGCACCCCCATGGGCCCCGCCTTTGCCCCCTTGCGCGACGGCGAAGTGATTTCGCCAGACGAATATATGCGCCTCAACCCGGAGGACCAGAAGCGGATTGAAGAGCAGGTGCAGGATTTGCAGGACAAACTGCGCCGCATTTTGCATCAGGTGCCGCAGTGGAAGCGGGAAGGGCAGGAGGAACTGGACAAGCTCAATAAGGAAGTGGCGGAATTTGCCGTTAAACCGCTGTTAGCCGAACTGCGGCAGAAGTATGAGGACGTGCCCGCCGTCGAAACCTACTTGAACGCCGTGCAGCAGGATTTGGTGCATAATGTGCCGGCATTTCTCAACCCCCAACCCCCCTCTGGTATCCCCGTCGAAGGCTCCGATGGCTCCCAACCCGCCCTCTCCCCATTCACTCGCTACCAGGTCAACGTTCTGGTAGACCACAGCGAAACCTCTGGCGCGCCCATTGTCTACGAAGATTACCCCACCTACCACAGCCTGGTGGGGCGCATTGAGCAGGTAGCCCACATGGGCGCCCTCCTCACCGACTTCACCCTCATCAAACCCGGCGCATTCCACCGCGCCAACGGCGGCTACCTCATCCTGGACGCCCTCAAAATGTTGCAGCAGCCCTACGCCTGGGAAGCCATCAAGCGGCTGCTGCGCGCCGGGCGCATTCACATTGAATCCCTGGGGCAAATGGTCGGCTTGATCAGCACCGTTTCCCTGGAGCCGGAACCCATTCCCCTGCAAGTCAAAGTGGTTCTGATGGGCGAGCGACTGCTGTACTATTTGCTTTGCCAGTACGACCCCGACTTCATCGAACTGTTCAAAGTTGCCGCCGACTTTGACGACCAGATGGAGCGTACCATGGAAACCGACCAGTTTTACGCCCGCCTGATAGCCACCCTGGTGCGCAAAGAGTCCCTGCGCCACTTTGACCGCCCAGCGGTCGCCCGCGTCATTGAACACAGCGCCCGCCTGGCGGGCGATGCCGAAAAGCTGTCGGCGCACATGCGCAGCATCGCCGACCTGTTGCGCGAAGCCGACTATTGGGCGGGCGAGGCGCAGCGAACCACAGTCACCCGCGCCGATGTGCAGCAGGCGATTGACTCGCAAGAGTGGCGCTCGGGGCGCGTGCGCGACCGGCTGCGCGAAGCGGTGCTGCGCGACACCATCATGATTGACACCGACGGGACGAAGGTTGGTCAGGTCAATGGCTTGTCTGTGCTGGCGCTAGGGGATACGGCTTTTGGCAGCGCCAGCCGTATCACGGCGCGAGTGCGCATGGGCAAAGGGGAAGTGATTGACATCGAGCGCCAGGTAGAAATGGGCGGGCCCATTCACTCCAAAGGTGTCCTCATTCTCTCCAGCTACCTGGGCGCCCACTACGCCGCCGATTTCCCCCTGACGCTGTCCGCCAGCCTGGTCTTTGAGCAGTCCTATGGCGGCGTAGATGGCGACAGCGCCTCTTCCACCGAGTTGTACGCCCTGCTGTCGGCGCTGGCGGAAGCGCCGCTGCGCCAATCATTGGCAGTGACCGGTTCGGTGAACCAGCACGGTCAGGTGCAGGCGATTGGCGGCGTCAATGAGAAGATTGAGGGCTTTTTTGATCTGTGCCAGGCGCGTGGTTTGACCGGAGAACAGGGCGTCCTGATTCCCGCAGCCAACGTGAAACATCTAATGCTGCGCGCCGACGTGGTGGCTGCCGTGCGCGCCGGGCAGTTTCACATTTATCCCGTGCGCACCATTGACGAAGGGATCGAGATTTTGACGGGCGTGCCTGCCGGCATCCTGGACGCCGAAGGCCATTATCCCGACGACTCCATTAACCAGCGCGTGGTGGCCCGGCTGCAAGATTTGGCGCAAAAAGCCCGCACCTACCAGGCCCCCCTACCCGCAGCGCCGCCCACCCCCGCCGCCGAACCCCCCACGCCCTCGTAAGGACGTATCGCATACTCGTAGGGGCGTATCGCATACGCCCAAAAGGACGGAAGAAGTTCAACTTCTCTAAAGAAGTTGAACTTCTAAATGGGCAGAGCGGGCTATCATAGGTGCGTCTTTCTTTGCGCCCCTTCAACGACGGACGGCAGCCGTCCGCGCTCAGAGCCCGCCCTGAGTTCACCGAAGGGACAAGCCTTCGCGTCTTGGCGGTGAAATTTCCAAGAGGCTTACCAGTTACGAAAAATGGACACCCCACAATCTGAAGCAATCATTCAACGAATTTTGGTAGCCCTCGACGCCTCAACCTACAGCCTGGCAGCGTTGGAGGCTGCGGCGCACCTGGCGGCAGCGCTGGAAGCCGAGTTAAACGGGTTGTACGTGGAAGACATTAACCTGCTCCATTGGGCTGACCTGCCATTTACGCGCGTCGTGCGCTACCCTTCCCCCACCGACGAAGTCATAGACCGCGCCCGTATGGAGCAGCAGCTGCAGCAGCGGGCAGAACAGGCGCGGCGGGCGCTGGTAAACATTGCCCGCGAGCTCAATCTGCCCTGGTCATTCAAGGTAGTACGAGGGCAAGTCACGTCCGTTTTGCTGGCAGCCGGTTTAGAGGCAGATTTGCTGGCGCTCGGCTGGGTCAGCTACCCGCGCACGCGCCGCATGCGCATGGGCTCCACGGCGCGAGCCCTAGTGACGCAGTTGCCGCGCGTTGTCTGGCTGCCGGCGCGACAGGAAGTGCCCGAAGGCGCGCCCGTCTTTGTGACCTACGACGGCTCGCCCGCAGCCCAGAAGGCGCTGGCTCTGGCGGAGCGACTCTCCACGGACTTGCCCATTATTTGCGTTCTCACAGGCCCGGCAGACGCGGTGCGGCAGCTAAAGGATGAAGCGCTGGCGCAGTTGACCACCAAAGAAACCGTGCAGATCACGGTTCGCCACCTGCCTGAAGCCGACGCCGAAAGCCTGGCGCGGCTGGTGAGCATGGAGCACGGCGGGCTGCTCGTAGTTGCCATACCCTTTTCCGCCTCCGCCCTGGAATACCTGCTCGACCACCTCGACTGCTCCCTACTGCTGGTTCGCTGACCTTGCTGGTAACTGTTCCCCCCCGCTGGGAAGGGGTAATGTAGGGCGAGGGGCGCGCAGCGCCCCTCGCCCTCTCCGAAAGCCCCCTTCCCCCTCCAGGGGGAAGGGGGTTGGGGGATGGGGGTCTTGCCCCATTTATTACGTTTGACTACCAATTGCGTGACAAATGACTATGCCCGGCTAAAATGGAGCCTCTATACTGTACCCTTGAGGGCAACAGCCCTGTTCCTTGCCCTCACGTTTCTCATCAACGCCATCGTACCACTCCGCCGCAGCCCCAGGTGAATTAACCTTAGGTCAATTCAGCGAATTGACCTGCTGTTTCAGCAAACAATCTCTGCGAAATTCCCATCTATTGATGTTCTGCGGCGTTCGCATCCCCGGAACTCGCCCCTTCAGCGAGTTTAGAACCCGCCCTGAGTTTACCGAAGGGCCCCACTCTGAGTTTACCGCAGGATGCTGCCCCCCACGTGGGGGCCACCGCTTTCCAGGAGGCCAGATGATGTTTCGCCACAAGATCGGTTTATGCATAGCAGGCAGCCTGATTTGCCTGTTTTTAGCCGGGTGTCGCGCGGCCGAAGGCCCCGCCGGCCCCGTGGGCCCGGCGGGCCCGCCAGGCCCCATGGGCCCCGTTGGCCCCGCCGGTGAAGACGCCAACGCCAGCCAGACCTACGTCGGATCAGAAAAGTGCGGGCAGTGCCACGAGGATGAGCTTGCTCGCTTCTTGCTGTCCGGTCACCCCCAGATCATGGTTGCCGTGCCGGCAGATCAGCCGCCCACCTTCACCTCTGCCGCAGCCACCGGCGGCGTGCCTGAGCCGCCCGCCGGGTACGATTGGACTGATGTCAGCTACGTCATTGGCGGCTATCGCTGGAAAGCGTTGTTTATGGATCAGGATGGCTACCTGATCACCGGGCAGGCGGGAGAGACCACCCAATATAACCTGGCGAATGAAGACCTGGACGCCCCCGCCGCCTGGACGGCTTACCACGCCGGAGAGACGCGCCTCATGGATTGTGGCGCGTGCCACACCACCGGGTATCAGGCGCAGGGACATCAGGATAATATGGAAGGGGTGGTGGGGACTTGGGCGTATGCCGGCATTCAATGCGAAGCCTGTCACGGCCCCGGCAGCCGTCACGCCGCCGACCCCCCAGGCGTGCAAATGGTCGTGGACCGCTCGCCCCAGCTTTGCGGTCACTGCCACCAACAAGGCAGCCTGACACAAATGCAAGCCCAGGATGGCTTTGCCCTGGGTGGGCAGGAGTTCACCGAACTATATAACTCCAAACATTTTGCCCTGGACTGCATCACCTGCCACGATCCGCACGCCAGCTCCACCTACCCAGACGCCGTCCTCAATCCCACTCAAGGCATTCGCCAGGCGTGTGAAAACTGCCACTGGCAAAACGAGACGCAAAAGGTGCGCAAGCATCTGGGCGTAGACTGCATAGATTGCCACATGCCTCCTATGGGTCAGTTTGCCCAGGCAAACCCCGATTTGATGCAAGGCGACGTGCGTTCCCATCAGTTTGCCATTAATCCCGACCCCAATGCGCCGCAGTTCACGGACGATGGCGCCGCCGTCGCGCCCTACCTGACCCTCCAATACGTCTGCCAGCAGTGCCACAACGGCGAGCTTGCCGCCGCCCAGGACGTGGCGACGCTGGCGGAAGCGGCCCAAGACTATCACCTGCTGCCCACACCCACGCCTGTACCCACCCCAGAGCCGGCAGCCACGCCCGAACCAACCCCAACGCCGTAGAGGAGGCATTCCCATGCGTAAACTGCTTAGAGGTATAAAGAACTTCTTCTTTCCTCCCCCAGGGAGTTCGCGCTGGGTGCGCATTCTACCGTTTGCCATTCTGGGGCTGGTCACGGCCCTGGCCATCTATGGCAGCGTGGAAGCCTGGGCCTACACCAACTCACCTGCTTTCTGCGGCGCATCCTGCCACACCATGCCCCCCGAATTCAACTCCTACCTGCGCTCGCCGCACGCCCGCGTGCAGTGCGTCGAGTGCCACCTGGGGCGAGACGTGTTCACCACGCAGTTTACGCGCAAAGCCGGCGACCTGCGCCACGTCATCAAGACAGTGACAGAAGATTACACGCTGCCTATCTATGCCCACGAGATGCGCCCGGCAACGGATTCCTGCGAACGCTGCCATTTCCCCCAAAAATTCTCCGACGACAGCCTGCGCGAAATTCGCCACTATGGGGATGACGCTGCCAACACGCCCGAAAGCATCTTCCTGATCCTGAAAACGGGCGGCGGCACGCAGCGCGAAGGGCTGGGGCGGGGCATTCACTGGCACATCGAGAACGAAGTCTACTTCCTGGCCACCGATGCCTTGCAGCAGGAAATCCCGTATGTGCGCGTCGTGGAAGCGGATGGCAGCATCACCGAATATTATGACATTGCCTCTGGCGTCACGCCGGATGACGTTGCCGGCACACACCTGGAGCGCATGGACTGTATCACTTGCCACAACCGCGTCACCCACACCATCCCCACCCCCGAAGAAGCGGTAGATCAGGCTATCAAGAAACAGCTTATTTCCGTCGCACTACCCTTTGTGCGCCAACAGGCGGTGGCGCTGCTGCGCCAGCCTTATGAAACCATCGCCGCCGCTGAGACGGCTTTTAATTCCCTGGCGGCTTACTACGCCGAAAACTTCCCCGAGGCAGCCGCAACGCAATCCGCCCAGATTACCCAGGCGGTGGCCACCCTGAACGACATTTACACCCAAAGCGTTTTCCCAGAGCAAAAAATTGACTGGGAGACGCACCCGGACAACCTGGGGCACCTGAACTTTCCCGGTTGTTTCCGCTGCCACGATGGCAAGCACCTGACGGGCGTGGGCGACGCCATCCGGCTGGAGTGTAACTTGTGCCATTCGATTCCAGAGCGGAACGATGGCTTTGAACTGGTAACCACGTTGGAGATTGCCCGCGGCCCCGAGCCGCCTTCGCACACCCACTCCAACTGGATCAGCCTGCATGGGCAAACCATTGACCAATCTTGCGCCATTTGCCACCCGCCGGATGCGCCTGAGGTGGATTACACCACATTAGTGGACAAGCCGGCGGCGGATGGCTCTTTTTGCGGCAATGTGGCTTGCCATGCCAATGAGTGGCAATATGCCGGCTTTGCTGCGCCTGAACTGGAGCCTGTGCTGGCGCGACAGGCGTACATTCTAAAAAATACCAGCCCCTATTTATCGGAAGACCTGGCGCGCACTTACGCGGGCGTTTTTCAAGCGCTGTTTGATGGTCGCTGCACCATTTG
>JAGVTM010000582.1 GCA_019136785.1 Chloroflexota bacterium
ATTGGCTACTGGCTCTTTGCCCATTACGTTGAGCGCATCCACTTCACCGCGGCGCCCCCCCGCTGGTGGCTTCTTCTTGTCGAGTCCGCGCCGCCGCTGGATGCTTTCACCAGCAACGTCACCCGCCTGGCGGAATTTATCTCCTGGCGCGTCTTGCGCCACTTTATCCCCGTCATTCTGGGCTGGTACCTTATTCGCCGTTCCGCCATTATCCTGCTGCAAAACCTGTATGATCTGCCTGATACCAATGCTGCCCACCAGTTGCTCAGCCGCCTCCGTTCCGGCGGCGGCGGGCAGATCATGATGATTAAACGGGATACGCTGCTGCAGGAGCAACAGCGCAGCAGCCACTTGCGTATTGGCGGCCCCGCCCAGATCTTCATTGGCAGCAGCGACGTGGCTGTCACCGAACGCAACAGCCGTTTCCACCGCGTACTGGGCCCTGGTCTGTACAGGCTGGAACCGTTTGAGCGCATTTATGCCGTGCTTGACCTGCAGCAGCAAGACCGTGATGCGTCCCAGGTGCGCTTGTTTACCCAGGATGGCATCGAACTAAGCAGCAGCATAGGTTTGACCTTTCGCATCCACCGCGGCGGCAAAACGCCCACCGCCGCCCAACCGTATAGTTTTAGCGAGGACGCGGCCCGCCGCGCTGCCTACACTCAGACCGTCACCGCCAAAGGCGTCAAAATGTGGGATGACTTGCCCCTGAGTATTGCCGTCAGCAAACTGCGCGAAGTGGTGGCTGAGTTTGAATTGGACCACCTGCTGGATGCTTTAGGACGGGGCACACACGAAAATGTCTTGATGCAGACCAGAGCGCGCACAGAAGACGTGCTGCGCCGCTATGGGATTGAACTGGTCAACATGTGGCTTGGCCCCCTGGAGTTACCCGATTCCGTCACCAATCAGCGCATTGCCAACTGGCGCGCGCCGTTGGAAAAGGAGCGCTTAACCGCTCTGGCTGGCGCCCAGATTGAGGCCATGGAGGTAATCGAACAAAAGCGCGCTGAGGCCCGCGTCAGGATGGTGGAAGCCATTGCCGATGGCATCCTGCAGGCGCAGCGCGAAAGCGAGCCTGGCGTCAGGCAATACATGGCGACTCTGCGCCTGATCGAAGTTCTGGAAAACATCGCCCGCCATTCTGCGCCGGCGGGTTCTGAGCCAGAAGAAACACTGCCCGATACGCTGCGCCAGTTGCGTGATCTGCGCTGGCAGTTGCAGCTGCAGCAGGGTGAGGGACAATGAATAGCTGCCCATTCTTAACGCGATGCCAGGAACGGAGTTCCGCAAACTCCAAGTCATTTCTGTATAGTAACGATAGGCGTGGGGAACGGCGGGATTTCCCTTTCGCCCTCAGGAGGAAGATATGGCCAGGCACATTCTAGTTGTTGGGGCGACATTGCTGGATACCAAGGGGAAACCATTAGCCGGTCTGGAGCCAGGCACCTCAAATCCGGCTAACATTACGCACACGCGCGGCGGCACAGCCCGCAACGTGGCTGAAAACCTGGGTCGCTTAGGCGCGGAGGTCATTCTCCTATCTGCTGTGGGAGACGACGAGATGGGGCAGCGGCTGCTCAACCAGACGGCAGCGGCGAACGTCAACCTCGATTATGTGCAGGTTGTGCCCGAACACCACACGGGCGCATACATCGCCATTCTGGACGAGGATGGCGCGCTGTCGGTGGCGCTGGATGACGTTTCCGTCATGGAGCGGATCACCAGCCGTTATCTGTATGACCACCGGCGGCTGTTCAAAGACGCCGGCATGATCATGGCTGATTGCAGTCTCCTCCCCGATGCCTGGAAGATGGTTGCCCGCATGGCACAGCAGTACAAAGTACCCCTCTGCGCCGATCCCACCTCCACCCGTCTGGCTTACAAACTGCGCCCATATTTGTCTGAACTTCATCTGGTTGTCCCCAACGAAGTCGAGGCCGCTACGCTGCTGGAAATAGATTTCCTGGGGTATGATCCAGACCTGAGCATGGATCTGGCCCGCCAGTTCGTCCGCGCTGGCGTACAAAACGCCGTCATCACCCTGTCCGATTTTGGCCTGGTTTACGCCACATCGCAGGAAACCGGCTACATTCCCGCCAGCTACACCCGCATGGTAGACAGCACAGGCACCGGGGACGCCGTCACCTCCGCCATCATCTTTGGCATGGTCAACGACTTACCCGCCATTGAATCCATCCGCCTGGGCGCCGCTGCTGCCAGCCTCACCCTGCAAACCAGCGAAACCGTTGTCCCCGACCTCAGCCTGGACATGCTCTACGACCATTTGATCGTCTAAACCATGAATCCCAACCTACAAAACGCTACTTGCACCTTGTAATTGTCCCTCACCCTTGTTACCGCTGCATGAACAACACACTTGGCTTCTTCATCTGTCTGGTTTACATCTTTGGCATCATTGGCGCCGCCGAAGCGCTGCGCCGCTGGCGCGGCTATGGCAGCGGCTTCACGCGCAAGGTCATCCACGTAGGCGTGGGCATGTTAAGCTGGGCTTTGCCCTGGTTGTTTGACTCCCCCTGGCCCTTCGTCGTTGCCTGCGCCGGCTTCATGGTGCTGAACTATCTGGATTGGCGTTATGGCTTCTTTGCCTCCATGGCCAGCGCCGATGAAGCCAACCTGGGCACAGTCTATTTCCCCCTGGCTGCCGCCGTGGTGGTTCTCATTTTCTGGCAAACGCCGCCGTTGATGGTCGCTGCCCTGATGCCGCTGGCCTGGGGGGATGGTCTGGCGCCCGTTATTGGTCAGGCATATGGGCGCCATCCCTACACCGTATGGGGGCACCGGCGCACCCTGGAAGGTTCCGTAGGGTTTTTCCTGGCTTGCCTGGCGTTTACCTGGTTGGCGCTGTGGCTGCTGCCTGGGCAGCCTGAGTTGTCGGCGGGAGGGGCATTGCTGCCGGCATTCGTCGTCTCCTTAACCACTGCCCTGATAGAAGCCGTTTCCATCCGCGGCCTGGACAACCTGACCGTCACCGCCCTGGCTATAGCCATTCTCTACACCTGGCCCTTTTGACTCCCCCCTTAACCATTCACCAATTCACGAATTCACCCATTAACCATTTCTCCCCTACCAGCATGAATCCCACCTTACCTGACCCTATCAAAGCCATCCTCTTCGACCTGGATGGCACCCTCATTGACACCGACGACGCTGCCGTCCGCCACCTGGCGCAGCGGCTGCGCCCCCTTGCCCGCCAGCACGCCTCCCGCCTGGCGCGCGCCATCACCATGAAGGTCGAGACGCCCGGCAACGCTTTGATAACTCTGTTTGACATTCTGCACCTGGATCAGCCCTTGTTCCACCTCAAAGAACGCTGGCGAACTGCCGCGTCTGGCTTCCACCTCATCCCTGGCATTCCTCAGATGATCGGCGAACTGGATGCCGCTTACCGCATCGGTTTAGTCACCACCCGCAGCCGCCGCGACGTTCACGCCTTTTTAGAGCAGTTCCCCGCCATTGCCGCCCGCGTCGAAGTCACGTGCAGCGCCCAAGACACCCGCCGCCTGAAACCCCACCCCCAACCCGTCCAATTTGCCGCCGCTTGCCTGGGTCTTGCCCCCGCCCACTGCCTGATGGTCGGCGACACCACCGTAGACATCCATTCCGCCCGCCGCGCCGGCGCCTGGAGCGTGGGCGTGCTCTGCGGATTTGGCGAGCGCCCCGAACTGGAAAAAGCCGGCGCCCACGCCATCCTCGACAGCACCGCCCAACTAGGCGCCTTTCTATCAGCCCAATGAACCTCTTGTTTCCTGCTGAAATAAAACGGCTGTCAGTTGGCTACAACTGCATCAAGTAATGCTTGAACTCCCCAAAGTTGCACCCCCTGCTCGGCCATAGCATTTCGTAATTCATCGTCAGCACGCAAATCATCATCGCCAGTCACAATAGCGTTTGCCCGGCCATCAAGGGCTGTCGCTAAAACAGGGTGATCTTGGGGGTCGCGGCAATGAGGGGGATTGTCTTTAATTCAACTATCTCGGCCCGAGAACGCATCTGGCGGTAAAGCTTTTCTGCTTGAATTGGGTCAATTTGCTGACGCAATCTGGGACGCTGCCAGACAGTATCATATTCATCAAGTAAAGCCTGACTGGTAACCAGCTGAAACTGGTTGTTTTGCCAGACGATCAAGATAGGCAAAGTGGCGCGACCACGCAATAAAATTCGTATCCAGATATTGGTATCTACGACAATGCGCAGCATGGGGAACTAAGAACGTTTTCGGCGTACTGTCCGAATCTCGGCCAAAATGTCATCCTCAGAAATATCTTCAACAGGCGGTTGACCATATAGCTCCGTAATAAGCTGCGCCAATTCCGTATCTAATTCCGCGCTGGCTAATGCCCTGGCAAGCTTTGCCCGCTCTCCCGGTTCTAATTGGCGCAAAGCCATTATTAGTTGCTCAACAGTTAGCTGTACCTGAATATTTGGTATAGTGACAGTGGCTGTGCTCATTTCACGCCTCGCTACAAGTTTAATCATATTTTATGATGCTCCGTTGTATTTACCAACTCTTTGCTGAACCATCGTGGTTTCGGGCAATCACCGCCATACGGTAGCAGCGCAAATGACTTCACTACGTCGCCAGGTCGCTTTCTGCCCTGGCCCGCAATGCCCCAATCTGGCTGCGATGTTCTGCTTCATGCTGCATCAGGTGATGCAGCACCCATTCCGGCGTTACGTCATAGTTCGGCAGTGAGCGCGCCCGGCGAAATTCAGCGAGATCCATCTGCTGATAGGCATCAAGCAGCAGCCCGCGCACGATTTCCAGCCGGTTGAGATGCTGTTCTAAACTGAAGCCCTGTACCTGAGTCAGATGTCCCTGCTCATCCCGCGTCCCAGAGGGAAATAACGCGACCACCTCTGGTGGAAAGGGTTTTTCCAGCACCTCTACATAAAGCCAGTCTGCCTCAATATCGGCAATGTGATACAGAACTGTCCCAATGCTGCTTTCATCGCCACCCGGCAGCCAATCAAGCATGGCTGGGGACAACTTGCCGAGTTCTCGCATCGTTCGTTGCCGGGTATCTTGCAGCGCCCATAACCAGCGCCCAATCTCCGGCGCTTTACTCAAATGAGCATCAACTATTAGAGCGTCCTTCTTACGGGAATCCATCACCTTCTCCTACAGAAAATGGCCTCACGCGGAGGCGCAGATAAAAATTCGTGGAAATTCGTGTCATTCGTGGCAAAGTTTTCATTCATCGTGGTGTAAATTCGGGAAAACAAAAAGCAAAATTGCCGCAAAAGCCAGGGCTGCCCCGAAAAAGAAAGGAGCCTGCGGGCCAAAGCCCTGCCAGGAACCAACGCCCTGCCACAGAATGCCGGCAATCAAACTCGCCGGAAACGCCGCCACCCCTACTGCCGCATGATACACCCCATAAGCCGTCCCTCGCTGCGCTGACGGCACCAGGTCCGCCACATACGCTTTGGCTGTGCCCTCAACCGCCCCATAATACAGGCCATACAGCCCGTATAGCAGCCAGACCACTGCTGCCGTTTGCGCCAGGGCAAAGCCCAGATAGAGCAGCCCGTAAATCAGCCACCCCCCCACCAACAAACGCCGCCGCCCAATGCGGTCAGATAGCGCCCCTGCCGGCCCCGCCGCCAGCGCATACACCAGGTTAAAAGTCGCCAGCATCGCCAACACGCCCAACACATTTAACCCTCGCTCCTGCGCCCGCAAAATCAGGAAAGCGTCGGCAGAGTTGCCCAGCGTAAACACCAGAATGATCAGTATAAAGCGGCGGAAACGAACATCCAGGCCGCGCCAGGAAAGGCGCGGGCGCTCCCGCTGCCCAGTGACAGCCACTTCACGACTGAATGTGGCCAAAACGAATACGGCTAGAAATGCCGGCAGCAAACTCCACCACACCAGCCGCTGAAAGGTCGCCCGGCTTAACACCAGCGCCCCCGCCTGGGTCGCCCATACAATCAGCAGCGCCAGCAAAACCCCCACCAGCGCCCCCGCCGTATCCCCCGCCCGGTGCCAGCCAAACGCCAACCCGCGCTGCCGCACCTCAACGCTGTCCGCCAGCAGCGCGTCGCGTGGCGCAGTGCGCACGCCTTTACCCAGCCGATCTACAAAGCGTACCGCCAACACGCCCGGCCAGGTCGTCGCTATATACAAAAATGGCTTCGCCAGGCTGGAGATGCCATACCCGGCCACCGCCAGTCCTTTGCGCGTTCCCAGACGGTCAGACAACCAACCCGAGAAAATTTTCAGCAGACTGGCGACAGTTTCTGCCAGCCCTTCGATCAGGCCAATAACGCTGGTGCGCACACCCAGCACGTTAGCCAGAAACAGCGGCAGCGCATGGACGATCATCTCGCTGGAGATGTCCGTCAGAAAACTGGTTGCCGTCACTACCCACACATTGCGGGGCAGCGACCTAAACGCCATCCGTGCCTTCAAACAGCGCCAGCATATTCAGCGACGGCGCTTTCGTCTTGCACGCCTGCGCCACGTAACTCTGCGCCAGGGTGTCTTTGCCCGCTCCCAGCACAGTGCTGACCAGACCGATAGCTTCCGCCAGATTGCCGGCAGGCATCATCTCCATGATCTGCCGCCAGATAGACTCCTCCAGCACGTTAAAAGCCATCTGTACTTCATACAAATCAAAGCCGGCGGCGTACCGCTCCTGGGCAATCGTTTCCACGTAACGGCGCATCGTTTCCAGATGCCGGCTTTTCACGCTCTGCAACACCAGGTCATACAACGTTTGCAGGCGACGCTGCCTTTCCTGCCGCCCGGCGGCGTCATAATGCACCAGATGCGAACGGGACAGCGCCAGATTGGCGTCCATCACGCTCTCATCTCGTCGCGTTTCCAACAATTCAATCAGATCCATACGATCTCCTTCTGTAAAAGCGCCCTCCCCACCGGTAAACTGTACTCTTGCCCACACTATAAA
Organism: Chloroflexota bacterium; assembly: GCA_019136785.1. Taxonomy (GTDB): domain Bacteria; phylum Chloroflexota; class Anaerolineae; order Promineifilales; family Promineifilaceae; genus JAGVTM01. Next base: position 6,933 of record JAGVTM010000582.1, read on the forward strand.
TCGTTTTGCGGCGTCTGTCAGGTGGCATTTGTCATAAAAGGCGTGCAACTATACAGGTCTTTTGGAACTTAACTACGCCAAACGCGAAAACCGCACAGTCTTCCTCTTTATCTTTGCGTCTTTGCGGTGAATAGTTGCAAAGGCGTCTGCTTTTTCAGGATCGCTTAGCCGGCAAATCGGTGATGGGCAATTTTGGGCGCATATGCGCCCAAAATTGCCCGCAAAAATGGGTGTCAGC
>JAGVTM010000514.1 GCA_019136785.1 Chloroflexota bacterium
CAGTTGTTTGCCGAAGCGCTGCCGCTGGCGCTAGAAGATTCGGTGCGCGTCTGGCTGTTGGACCGCGCCAGCGCCGCGCCGTATCGCGCCGAAGTGGAAGTGTCGGCTGACCTGTCCGGCAGCATCTACGGTTCCGTTTTGTGGCCGTACACGCTGCGTCGTACGGGTGAAGTGGGCGGCTCTATTACCTGGGCCAGCTCCAGCATCCTGACCGAAGCGTGGAACCCGGTTGCCGGCACGAACTGGATCTATGACACGGCTCTGATTCGGGCCACGGGCGAGCAATCCTTTGTGGTTGACCCCAACACCGGTCTGACCTGGCCTAATCGTATGGCCAGCTACGACGTGGTTGTCCAGGAAGGGCTGCCCGTCAGCAAGACCCTGGACTGGTTGACGCTGGAGTTCGCGCCAGAGATCGTCGTTCCCGACGATGCCTGGGCCGACTGGGATGCAGTATCACAAACGTTCCTGACGGCGGCGGACGTGTACACCGAAACGCAGACGGCGCTGACCAAGATCACTACCACCTACCCCAGCGACCTGTTTGAAACGGTGACCTGGCATGATGGCAGCCCGCTGAGTCTGGGCGACATGGTCATGCTGTGGATCATGCAGTTCGATCAAGCCAAGCCGGAAAGCGCCATCTATGACGAAGCGCAGGTGCCGGCTCTCGACTCCTTCATGCAAACCTTCAAGGGTCTGCGCGTCACCTCCACCGACCCGCTGACGGTCGAATTCTACACCGACCTGTGGTCTCTGGATGCGGAAACCTCGATCAGCAACCTGCGCACGATGTGGCCTTACTATGGCTTTGGTCAGGGCGCATGGCACACGGTTGGTCTGGGCGTGTCGGCAGAAAGCAAGGGTTTGGCTGTCTTCTCGGCAGACAAATCGGCGGCGCTGGAAGTGGAGCAGTTGAACTACATCTCCGGGCCTACGCTGGACATCATGACGCAAGAATTGGCCGAATTGGCGGCAGGGGGCACGCTCCCGTACGCGCCGACGTTGAGCCAGTTCGTCTCTGCGGAAGAGGCAGCGGCGCGTTATGCCAACCTGCAAGAGTGGTTCCGCCGTCGCGGTCACTACTGGGTGGGCACCGGGCCGTTCTACTTACAGCGCGCTTTCCCGGTGGAAGGCACCGTCATCCTGGAGCGCAACGAGAATTATCCTGACCCGGCGGACAAGTGGGCGCGCTTCTCTGAGCCCGCTATCGCCCAGGTGGAGGTAGATGGGCCCGGCCGCGTGGCTATTGGCGAAGCAGCTGCCTTCGACGTTTTCGTGGACTTCAACGATGCGCCATACCCGATGGCTGACATCCAGGAAGTGAAGTACCTGGTCTTTGACGCCACCGGCGCTATGGTATCCACCGGCCTTGCGGAAGCGGTGGAAGATGGCCTGTGGACGGTGAATCTGGCGACCGATCTGACCTCTGGTCTGGCTGCCGGCTCGAACCGTCTGGAAGTGGTGGTCGTTTCTAAACTGGTGGCTCTGCCCAGCCTGGGTTCCTTCCAGTTTGTGACGGCGCCTTAAACTGAGCTAGTGTCTCGTCAAGCATAAAATGATGGATTAGATTGGTTCAATCTGGGAGATTGAACCAATCTATCAAATCACGGCTGACAGAACACTAGTTTGATGAGTATGGTGCGATGCGCCGGCAGCGCATCGCACCCACTGTAAACCGCCCAGAGGGGCGGGGGACGCCTTCCCTCGCCCCTCCTGGTATTCTCGCAGCAGCCAGCGCTGCGAGTGGCGACCTGTTACGGCATGGCCCCATAAAAACGCAGCGGCTGCGCCCCCGTGCGGGGGGCCCGCGCGAGGGCGCGCTATCTGTACAGCAGCAAGGAGGTGGCATCTTGGCTCAAGAATCTTTCACCCTGCAAGATACCAACATCATTGGGACCGAGGCAATAGAATCTGCCTCCAGGAAAGCCGCGTCCGCCGCCATGGTGCGGCTTTTCCGGTATATGGGCGTCAAGTTGGTGGCTTTGTTCTTGACTATCGTGGTAGGGGTCTATCTGACCATTCTCATTGCCAACATGGGGGGGTATGTTGATCAGATCCGGCGGGCGCAAATTCGGGAAGGGATTGACCTGTTTGTCAGCCGAAATCCAGACCTGCGGCAGCTTTCTGAAGAAGAGCGAATTCGTTTTATTGAGGAACAGGTAGCTCTGGCGGAGAAGCGCGTGGGGTTGGATCAGCCATTCCTGTTCCGTAGTTTTCGTTATCTGGCGGATGCTTTAACCCTGAACCTGGGGTTTGCGGAACAACTGGTGAGCGACAGCGGCTCCAGGCAGGTACGTCTGGTTATCCTAGAACGGCTGCCGTCCACGCTGGTTTTGTTTGGCACAGCCAACCTGCTCTTATTTTTCCTGGCTATTTTCTCCGCTCTGGCCCTATCCCGCCGCTATGGCAGCTTCATGGATAAAGTGGTGATGGCGCTGGCGCCTACGTCTGCCGCGCCGGGCTGGTTCTATGGACTGTTCCTGATCCTGATATTTGCCGGGGTGCTGCGGCTGCTGCCGTTTGGCGGCATGGTGGAGGCGCCGCCGCCGGCAGACCCGCTGGCGTATGGGGTAAGTTTGCTGGAGCACATGGCGCTGCCGGTCACGGCGACGCTGCTGTCTGCTATCTTCATCAGCATTTATAACTGGCGCACCTTCTTTCTGATTTTTTCCAGCGAGGATTACGTGGAGATGGCGAAAGCCAAAGGGCTGCCGGACAAGATGATCGAGCGCCGTTACGTGCTGCGCCCCACCTTACCGAACATCATCACCAGTTTTGCGCTGCTGTTGATTTCGCTATGGACGGGGGCTATCATTCTGGAAACGGTCTTTAACTGGCCGGGATTGGGACGCCTTTACTTCCGGGCTATTGGGTTGTATGACACGCCGGTGATCGTGGCTATCACGGTGGTGTACGCCTATTTATTGGGCTTCACCGTTTTTCTGCTGGACTTTATTTACGCCCTGGTTGACCCTCGGGTACGGGTGGGCGAAGGGGGCACGGGCCGATGAACGTGATCAAGCGCAACCTGCGCGAACTGAGGCGTTATCCATCAGCAGTGATAGGGCTGATCGTTATCCTGTTCCTGCTGGGCATGTCCGCTTACACGGTGATCAAAATTCCTTACAACGAAGCCGTCCGTCTGTGGCGCGGCGGCGAAGACATCTGGGTAGAAAACCCCAAGAACGCCTGGCCCGTCTGGTACAACTGGTTGTCCAGTACCAAGCTGCCGGAAACGCTGGTGGTGGACAGCCGCACGGACGTAGAGAAGATCATCGAACAGACATCGGCAGACATCCGCGAGGAAAATTTCACGTTCACGATTGATTTTCCGTACGATGAATTTCCGCCAGAGATGATCTTGTACATCAATGCCGAGTATGAAGAGAAGGCGCCCTTTATCTCTATGACGTGGTTGACACCTGATGGGCGCGAGATTCGGGTGGGGGATATTACGCCGCGGTCTTCGGATTCGTATCGTTTTGCCCAGGACACACGTTTGCAGCGGCGTTTGGGCGGCTTGCCGGCAGAACAAGGGTTATTTGCCGCGCCGGATTCAGACCCGCCAGTTCCCCTGAAGGGGACCTACCAACTGCAAATTGAGGGGCTGGTGTTTGAAGACAACTCCAGTTTCGAGACAAAGCTGGTTATGTATGGCGATGTACATGGGCTGGCAGGCACAGACCACCGGCGGCGGGATTTGACAGTGGCGTTGTTGTGGGGCACGCCGATTGCCATGGCTTTCGGCTTGCTGGCAGCGGTGGGCACGACGGTGACGACGATGGCTATTGCGGCTATTGGCGTCTGGTTTGGCGGGGCGCTGGATTCAGCCATCCAACGTATCACGGAAGTGAACCTGATCTTACCGCTGCTGCCGATTCTGATCATGATAGGCACCTTCTATTCACGAAGTATCTGGGTGATGCTGGGGGTGGTCATCTTGCTCAGTATCTTTGGGGCAGCCATCAAGAATTACCGCGCCATTTTCTTGCAGGTGCGGGTGCTGCCCTATATTGAAGCGGCGCAAGCGTATGGCGCCAGCAACTTGCGGGTGGTGTTCACCTACCTGGTGCCGCGCGTACTGCCCTTGATCATCCCCAATCTGGTCATCCTGGTGCCCGGGTTTGTGTTCCTGGAAGCGTCCCTGGCGGTGCTGGGGTTGGGCGATCCGGTTCTGCCCACCTGGGGTAAAATTATTCAAGACGCCAACTCACAGGGAGCGCTGTTCAATGGCTACTATTACTGGATATTAGAGCCATCTGTGCTGCTGATGATAGCCGGGTTGGCTTTTGCCATGGTAGGCTATGCCCTGGACCGCATTTTCAACCCACGATTGAGGGAGCTATAGCGCTATGGAAAAAAAGCACAAGCAACTGCTGCGTATCAAGGAACTGCGCCTGCACTTCCGTACCACCAGAGGGGTGGTGCAGGCGGTAGATGGCGTGGATTTTGAACTGCCGCGCAACAAAGCGACGGTGGTCATTGGCGAATCAGGCTGCGGCAAAAGTTCACTGGCTAAGGCTATTTTGCGCCTGCTGCCGCGCAACGTACATACGTATTCGGGGCACGTCTACCTGGGCGACCTGGACATCATGGGGCTGGAAGACGAAGAGTTCCGGCAGGACATTCGCTGGAGCCGCATCTCGATGGTTCCACAAGCGGCGATGAATGCCTTGAACCCGGTGATGAAGGTGGGTGAACAGGTGGCGGAACCAGCCATGGTACACCTGGGGCTGAAACACCAGGCGGCCTTGCAGCAAGCGGCGCAGATGTTTGATCACGTGGGCGTGCCCATTGACTTCTTGCACCGTTATGCCTTTGAATTGAGCGGGGGCATGAGGCAGCGGGCGGCGCTGGCGATGGCGCTGGTGACTGTGCCTGACCTGGTCATTCTGGATGAGCCCACGTCGGCGCTGGATGTGTTGACGCAGGCAAACATCATGAACTTGCTGAAGCGGGTGAAGCAAGAGATGGAGACGAGCTTCATCTTGATCACGCACGACATTGCTACCTCCAGCGAACTGGCGGACAATGTGGCGGTGATGTATGCAGGGCAGATTGTGGAAGTGGGGGATGCGGCTTCTTTCTTCCCGGCGCCGCTGCACCCGTATGCCAAAGCGTTAATGAACAGCGTCCCCAGGCTGCGAGGGGACAGCGAACCAGAGTTTATCACGGGGCAACCGCCGAGTTTGTTGTCACCGCCAACGGGCTGCCGCTTTGCGGCGCGCTGCCCGGCGCGGTTTGAGAAATGCAGCGAAGACCCCCCGGTTATAACGCAAGCGGATGGCCGGCAAGTCAAGTGTTGGCTGTATACGTAACCACAGGAGAGGCGCATGATTGACACAAATGACAGCACTCAGGCAGCAGCAATGCCTTTACCCGCCCCTCCCGCAAATGGGGATGAGCCTCTGCTCTCGATTCAAGACCTGCATGTCTGGTATGAGTTGAAGCGCTGGGGTTTTGCCCACGCCGGTTACGTGCGCGCCGTAGATGGCGTTACTTTTGATCTGAACCGGGGCGAGGCGATGGCTTGCGTGGGCGAGAGCGGCTGCGGCAAGTCTAGTTTGATGAAGACTATATTAGGTCTGAACCGTCCCACTAAGGGAGCGGTCGTCTTTGAAGGCACTAATCTGGCTGACCTAAAAGGGGAAGACCTGAAATGGTACCGGTCGCAGTTGGGGTATGTGCAGCAAGACCCATTTGGGGCGCTGCCGCCTTTCATGAGCGTGCTGCGCATTCTGGAAGAGCCGTTGATTATCAACGGCGTCAAGGATAAAGAAGAGCGCCGCCGCCGCATTGAAAAGGTGTTGGAAGAGGTAAAACTGACGCCGATTAACGAGGTCATCCATAAGTTCCCGCACATGCTCAGCGGCGGGCAGCAGCAGCGGGTGGTTATTGCGCGGGCCATGATTTTGGAACCGAAGCTGTTGGTGGCGGACGAGCCTGTTTCTATGTTGGACGCTTCGGTGCGGGTGGAAATCCTGAAATTGCTGCGTGGTTTGCAGGAAAGGCATAACCTGGCGGTGATTTACATCACGCACGACCTGTCTACGGTGCGCTACTTTTCGGAACATATCTTCGTGATGTATGCGGGACAGATTGTGGAAATAGCCCAGGTTGACGATTTGCTGGAGCATCCGCAACATCCTTATACGATCGCCTTGTTGGAGGCATCGTCTGATCCGGATGCGCATAATGCCACGGTGATGAGAGAGATACCGCCTGGCGAACCGCCCAGCCTGGTGAATCCACCCAGGGGCTGCCGCTTCCATCCACGTTGTCCGCACATGATTGATACGGTTTGCAACGTGGAAGAACCGCCACCGTTTGTCACTGAACCGCAGCACCGGGTGGCTTGCTGGTTGTATGATCCGAGTAAAGATTATGAGACCCCTTAGACTAATTCTCATTGGCTTTGTGCTGGTGCTTCTGGGCGCAGTTCTGCCATTCTTGATGGTGATTCGCGTTCTGGAAGCGAGTTTTTTGTTGAGTTTCCTCTCTTATGGGGCTTCGGTTGGGGGGTTGTTTCTGGGGCTTATCGGCGCGGCTTCGTATGTGGGGAATGTCAGGCGGCGGCGGGATTATTAGGTGGTTTGTAAATGGGGGGGGCAGGCCCCCATCCCCCAACCCCCTTCCCCCTAAAGGGGGAAGGGGGCTTAGGGCGCTACGCGCCCTTCGTTCCGGGCGACGCAGAGCGTCGCTATGTCTCATTCCACGCAGAGCGTGGGACGAGAAACAAGGGGGGCAGGCCCCTATCCCCCAACCCCCTTCCCCCAGGGGGAAGGGGGCTTTCGGAGAGGGCGAGGGGCGCCGCGCGCCCCTCGCCCTACATTACCCCTTCCCTGGCAATACCGTGCGACAAGATGCGTGAGTCTGCTCTGGCGCAACCGCTGGCGGTTGAGAATATAGCCCGCCGTCCGAGTTTGTGGCGGAATCTGGGCAAATTTGTGGCAGTCCGAACGGTTGTGTTGGTGAGCGCGGTGGTAGCCGGCGTTTACATTACGATTCTGATTGCCAACTACGGCGGCTACGTGGATGAGATTATGCGGGGGCGGATTGCGCAGAGCATTGATGGCATGATCATGGGGGGGTGGCTGCGGGACACGCCGACGGAAGAGAAGTTTGCCATTATTGAGCAGACGACGCTGGCGATGGAGGAGGCGGCCGGGCTGAATGAGCCGTTTTTGCTGCGCACGTTTCGCTGGCTGGGGGATGGGTTAACGTTAAATTGGGGCGAGTCTACGCGGCCTTTCTTCTACAATATGGCGGGGAGCAGCAGTAACAAAACGGATGTGAGGGGCATCGTTCTGGATCATTTGGCGCGCACCTTGTTGGTTTTTGGGCTGGCGAATGTGCTGCTGTTTTTCACAACCGTGCTGTTGGGGCTGGCTTTGACGCGCCACTATGGCTCGCGTCTGGACAGGTTGTTCGCTATTTTTTCGCCGCTGTCGGCGGCGCCCGCCTGGGTGTACGGCGTGCTGTTGAACATTTTCTTGCTGCGGGTGGTGAATGTGTCAGCAGGGGGGGCGTTTGATTTCTGGCCCAGCGAGTTTCGCTTTGCTTATCTGCCGGTGGTGTTGAAGAATCTGGGGCCGCCTTTCCTGGCTATTTTTATTGCCGGGTTGTTTCAGGGGGCATACGCCTGGCGCACTTTCTTTCTGGTCTATACGAGCGAAGATTACGTGGAGATGGCGCGGGCTAAGGGGCTTTCTGCCAGAACGGTGGAGCGGCGTTATGTGCTGCGCCCGGCGCTGCCGGGGATTGTGACCAGTTTTGCTTTGTTGAGCATGAGTTTGTGGCAGGAGATTATCGCGTTGGAGTATTTCTTCAACGTGGCGGGCATTGGGCGGCTGTTTATCACGGCTATCCGCGCGCTGGATACGCCGATGATTGTAGCGCTGGTGGTGACTTTTGCGTATCTGCTGGCGGTGACGGTTTTTGTGCTGGACGTTGTGTATGGGCTGTTGGATCCGCGCATCCGGGTGGGGAACGCGGGACAGGGGGGGAATGTGGCTCCAGCAGGCGCGCGCCGCGGGCGGCGGCAGCGCCGCGGGCGCCCGCTACATCCGGTTCAGCCATCCCTGGCGCTCTCTACAGGGGAAATGCAGCTGCAGTCCCCTTCGTGGAGAGAACAACAGCAGCGAAAGTGGCAGCGGCTTAAGGAAACAGGGCGGCAAATCTGGGGCTATCCCACGGCGGTGATTGGGGCGGTTATCATTTTGGGGCTGGTGGGCGTGTCTATTTATACGGTGGCGACTATTCCCTACGAGCAGGCGATTGCGCTGTGGCGGGGAGAGGGGAATGTTTGGGCGCGCAATCCGCGCAACGCGCAGCCAACGTGGGTGAATGCGCTGCGCTTTAATAAGCTGCCGCCCACGATTATTCTGGACAGCCGCGAGGGGGAGGGGAATAAGAGGCGGCAGACTGTAACGGACGAGATTACGGAAATTACGTTTAGCTTTCCTTTTGATTATCCGTATAACGCCTTGCCGCAAGATGCCAATCTTTATTTCTACGCCCAATATGAGGAGAAAGTGCCGCATCTGACGCTGACGTGGCTGACGCCAGATGGGCGGGAGTTACAGCTAGGGAGTCTGGCGACGCGCAGTTACCAGGCGTATTTGATGGGGCAAGACGAACGGTTGCAGCGGCGATTGGGGGGACAGCCGCCGCTGCAGGGGTTGTTTAGGGAACCGCTGACGGATACGGTACGGTCGCTGACGGAGCAGCGGGTAGCGCCGGGTCAGTATGAGCTGCAGATCAGCGCGCTGGTGTTTGAGGATGAGGCGGATGTGGATGTGGAGTTTGTGTTGTTTGGACAGGTGCATGGGATTGCCGGCACGGACGCGCAACGACGCGATTTGATGGTGGCGCTGTTGTGGGGCGCACCTATCGCGCTGGCGTTTGGGGTGGCGGCAGCGCTGGTGACGTCTGTGAGCGGGATGTTTCTGGCGGCGGTGGGGGCGTGGTTTGGCGGGGGCGTGGATCGGGCGGTGCAGTTTTTGACGGAAGTGAATTTAATCTTGCCTTTCTTCCCGGTCAGCCTGATGATTTATACGCTTTACTCGAAGAGTATCTGGGTGATTCTGGGGGTGACGGTGGCGCTGACTGTCTTTAGTAGTTCGGTGAAGACGTACCGCGCCGTTTTCTTGCAGATTAAGGAGTCGCCGTATATTGAGGCGGCGCGGGCGTATGGGGCGGGGAATTGGCGGATCATTCGCCGCTATCTGATACCGCGCATTGTGGCGGTGTTGATTCCGAAACTGGTGATTTTGGTGCCGGGTTACGTCTTTCTGGAAGCGACGCTGGCGTTCCTGGGGGTGAGCGATCCGGTGCTGCCGACGTGGGGGAAGCTGGTGGTGGCGGCTGTTTCGTATGGGATGCAAGCCAGGGTTTATCATCTGGCGGTGGCGTCGCTGGGGCTGCTTTTTTTGACGGGGTTTGCGTTTTCGATGCTGGGGCTGGCGTTGGAGAGGGTTTTTGAGCCGCGGCTGCGGGATACGTGAGAAAAAAGAAGATTTCACCGCGAAGACGCGAAGGGCGCGAAGAAAAGAAAGAATACGGTGTGGTGGGAAAAGCCCCCCATCCCCCAACCCCCTTCCCCCCCAGGGGGGGAAGGGGGCTTTCAGAGAGGGCGAGGGGCGCTGCGCGCCCCTCGCCCTACATTACCCCTTCCCTGGCGAGGGCGCTGCGCGCCCTTGCTCATCATTACCCCTTCCCTGGCGAGGGTGCTGCGCGCTCTTGCTCAGCATTACCCCTTCCCTGGCGAGGGCGCTGCGCGCTCTTGCTCATCATTACCCCTTCCCTGGCAATGGGGGCGGGATTACCCGATTATTTTCTCAAGCCCGATGGGGGGAAGGGGGCTTTCAGAGAGGGCGAGGGGCGCTGCGCGCCCCTCGCCCAAGGCGCTGCGCGCCCTTGCTCAGCATTACCCCTTCCCTGGCAATGGGGACGGGATTACCCGATTATTTTCTCAAACCCGATAGGGGGAAGGGATTTTATGCCTGGTCAGGCAATCAGAGTGGCTGGGGCTCTGCCTTAGATTGAGAGAACGCTGGCGCGGGCGTTTAGTTCTTCTAGCAGCACCAGGTGGTCGCCCAGGCGGTGGGTCAGGCGGAGCATCATCATGTCCACGTCGCGGAAACGGCCTAATTCTCGTTCCGCCAGAACCGCATCTACCAGGCGTGCTGACAGACGAATAGCCAGCAGGTCTTCGCGCGAGGCGGTGTTTAGATTTACTTCTGACGGGGCGGCGCTGGGATTGGTGAATGTGCCAGGGAAAGTTTGTTCTTGCTTTGTCAGCGTCGCCGCACCCGGCTGCAAGGTGATGATCTTGCTGCTGGCGGTGACCGTGGTGGGACGGTAGCTGGCGGGATTGGCAGCGTCATCATGAGGATAGTGAGGCGTTATTTGCATGAACAGCAACACCGCTTTTTCATCGTCAAAGAGCGCTCTGTAGCGGGTGGCCAGCGTGTTTTCGTATGTTTTGAAGGTAGACAGGTTGAGCGTGGGATGCATGGGGACCAGATTGCCGGCAACCCCCTGGCCAAAGAAACGGTCGCCAATCAAATGACCGCGATGATCGCCCGGCTGGTAGGCGGGCACACCGCCAGGCAAATTGCGCACAGCAGGCAGCGATTCTCGTTCCTCACCCTCTTTCACGTTGGTCACGTGGCCTGATGGGCCGGTGGCGCGTTCCAAACCATCCGCCGGATAGGTGGGGGCAATGCGGGGCACGATGCTCTCCAGCGCCATCTGCTCATGCTGCTGCGCGGTTGTGCCCGTCAACACGACCGGATCAGAGAACTGCACCACCGTCAGGTCACGCCTGATTTTCACCGTATGGGCTCCCACAGGGCGCTCGTAAATGAATTCGCCCCCTGCGGCGGCGGGCGGCGTCTCGGCGGCTTCCCCGCCCAGCCCTAAAGCATTCAGGATGGCCTGACCCAGATTCAGGGCGCGCTCAATGAGCCAGTCAATGGCGCGATCTACTAACTGGCGCACGTCTTCGACCATCTCGCGGAGGCGGCGGCTGATGCCGCCTAGCCCGACTTGATTTGCCAGGAAGCCGATGGCAATGGGCAGCGCGCGGGCCAGGGCGCTTTCCAGAAAGCTGGCGGCCTGTTCGATGGCGCCGCGGGCAATGCCGGCAATGCCGCCCAGCACCGTGTTCACAATTTCCAGCATCTGCCGCAGGTATTGCATGAAGGATTCGATGGCGCGATAGATGGCGATCAGGCTGTTGACGACAGCCATGATGCCTGTGGGATCGAGCAGACTGAGCAGGCGAGCGCTGGCGGTGGTGATGATGGTGTTGGTGATCCAACCGATGACGCTGGTCAACACTGTTTGCCACAAATCGCTCAAGCGCTCCTGCAACTGTCGCCATAGTCCGCCAGGGCCTTCGTTAATGAGGGTGGTGATCCAGCCCCAGGCGGTTTCGGCAATCGCCAGCGCCCGGCGCAGCAGCGCCACCCGTTCAGGCCCAATGCGCGGGTTTTGCTCCATGCGCTGGAAGATGCGTTCCGTGGTGATGTCCAGAATTTGCAGCACAAACCCCAAAATGCCGCGCAGGCTGAACTCGGTAGGCGGGGTGAGCCCGGCTTCCTGCACCTGCCCAAACAGCCAGCCCATGACGCCGTCTAGCAAATGTTGACCAATGTTGCCAAAGAATTTGACGAACCCTTCTTTGACGGCGCGCAACAGATTGATGAGGAAGCCCACCGGGTCTTGCAGGATGCTGCTGAAGACGTTAAGGGCATTTTGCAGGATGTTCGTCACTAACTGCGGCGGGATACCCATCAGTTCCAGCAAGGCGCTGAAAAATGTCCAGGCTGCGCCAAACAGATTGCCGTCCACGAAAACCTGGCGCAAGATACGCATGGCCAGGCTGCTAATGCGCGCCCAAATGTCGGGAATTTGCAACAGTTGGCTGAAAATGGGGATGTGGCTGAGAATGTTCTCAATCAGGAAGTTCTTGATGGGGTCCAGAATACACTCTGGAATGGCGCTCCACAAGCCGCCGGTGATCAGGTCGGGAAGCTGTCCCAACAAGTCGCCGAGAACGCTGATTAGCTGCTGCAGCAGGTTGAGGATTGGTTCGATGAAGCCAGCCAGATAAACCAGACCATCGCCCAGGAAACCAAAGAGGCTGGCGACGGTTTCTTGCGCCCACTGCCCCAGACTGGCGACACCGTCAGCAACCCATTGCAGCAGGCTGGTGAGGTGGCTGGTGAGGCTGTTCTGGCTTAAGGCGTTGACGAAGCCGGTCACCTGCTCTACGACGCTGCCAATGACGCTGGCGACCCAACTGCCGGCATTGACAATGCTTTCACGGACAGAGGCGGCGGTGGCCAGCACTGCCGGCAAAATCTCATCCCGCAGGCTCGTTTGCTGTTCGGCTACCCCCTCAGGCTCCTGCATGGTGTTGACCATCGAGCCGGCGTTTTCCAGCCAGCCCTGAATCGTTTCGCGCAAGTTCAAGATGGCATCCAGGGGCAAGACCGCCATCACCTGGTCAATGACGCCACGAATGGGGGCGATCACCGGTTCTAAGAGCGCCAGGATGGCATCCCAGGCCTCCCCCAATTTTTGCTGCACCCAGTCCAGCAGCCCACCTTCGCTGTCTTCGGTATCCGCGCCAATGCCCAACTGCTCTTTGACCCACTCCCAGGCGCTGGCAAAGGCGTCGCGCACGGGCTGCGTCCACTCCCAGATGTCGCTGGCAATGTCCTGAATATCTTGCCAGATTTCGCCGGCTACTTCGCCGATCCAATCCACCACAGGCGCGCCAAAATCAGCCCACAAATCGGAGAAGAATTGCCCCACCGGTTCGAAGAATTCGACGATGGCGTTCCAGGCATCCCCAGCCATTTGGGAGATGGTTTCTTGCAGCCGCCCCACGGCGGCAAACAAGGGTTCGCAGTCGCCCGCCAGCAGCGGTTCCAGGATTTCCTGCGACGCCGCCAGCAGCGCGTCAAAGGTGGCGAGAAAGCCCGCCAGAATGCCGCTGTCTTCCCCCACCCCACTAAACAGATTGTCTATGACGCCGCCGAGCAGGTTCTGCAGGTAATCAAAGATGCCGCCGGCAGCATGAATATCGCGGATCAATTGCGCCAACTGCGGCGCCAGTTCTTCGATGATGCTCCAGGCGGTATCAGCCGTGAATTCGATCACGTCGCTGGCCAGCTCTGCGCCAGCCTCGATAGCTGCGCCGCCGGTGTATGACCAGGCTGTGGCCAGCGCTTCGCCGACTTCGACGCGCTGAACAGCCGGCGTTCCACCGCGCTGCTGCTGCACTACGTGGGCGGATTCGTGGGCCATGAGGCGGGCGTCGCTGCTAGATTCACCCGCGCCCAGGAAGATGTGATTGCCGGCAGTGAAGGCGCGGGCAGAGAGCGTGGCGGCGGCGGCAGCAGCCTGGGAATCTTCGTGAACGCGCGCCTGCCCCAGGTCTGCGCCGACGCGCGGTTCCAGGCGTCCGCGCAGGTCGGGCGACAGCGGGCGACCGGGGTGTGGCTGGCGAATGGTCGCCGCCACGTCGGGCGTGACGGGCGGCGGGGTCGCGCCGCTCCTTTTGGGGGATGGAGAAGGATTGCCGGCGACGATGTCTGCCTGCCGTTCAAAGGCGTCACCTGGTTGATTGACAGTTAGCTCAGATGCTGCCGGCAGCGGGTTCGCCGATTTAGCCATGACAGTCTGGCTGACAGCGTGATTTCCGCCTCCTTTTTGCAGCCGCTGCGATTCACTTACCGTTCGGTGTTTACGCGCGCCTATTGGCGCGCGGCGCGGCGGGGAAGCAGTCGTCTGTGTGGGCGATGCGACCGGGGAGGATTTCGTGTGGGCGAGGGTTTTTGTGGCAGCGATCATGGGAAATTGGCTACGCCACGGGCGTTTCCTCCTCTGGCGGAACGCGGGCGATCAGGGCGATCAAGGCAGCGGCGCTGGCTAAACCTACCAGCGCGGCAATAATCTTGTGAATGGGTTCAGGCACAGGCACAAATATGGCAATGATGGCTACGATTAGCAGGGCAATCAGCAAGCCAATAGCGATGTACAATGCCACCTCAGCCACAACCTGGCGCACGCGGTCCCAGTCAATCTCTTTTTCTTTTCCTTTTTCCTTCTCTTTTTCTTTCTTTTTCTTCTTTTCTTCCTCTTCCTTCTTTTTGCGTTCTTTTTCCTTTTCTTTCTCTTTCTCCTTTTCTTTGTCTTCTTTGGGGAGACAGCCACAGCCGCGCGCCATTAATTCGGTGAAGCTGGGCTTGCAGATGTAGGCGTAAAGGCCATCCACAGGCGGCAGGACAACGAGGGTCTGGGTGGTGCAGCCGGGCTGCGGCGATAGGGTGGGGAAGGGCATGGGGGCTACGGGGCGGCTCAGGCGACCGACCTGTACGTTGGGCAGCAATTTCTCCAGTATTTCTTCGTAAAAGAACAACTGTCCAAAGCCGGCGGCAACTGCGCCGGTGTTGCCGGGCTTGATTTCGCCAATCTCGATGCGATTGAAACCGGTGCGCACCGCCAGGTCCAGCCGCCCGCCGCCGGGAGGGGTGTCGTCGCCAGGGGCGCGAATGGGCACTTCCTTCTTGCCAAAGGGGTTGTGGGTGAGGAATTGGGCCTGGATGAGGTTGTGAGCGGCAATGCCGGCAGCTTTGGGCGTTCCATAGCAGAGGCCGCAGCCGCCTGCCGGCATTCTGGGGACCAGGGAGCCGCCGCCGCCGCCACCGCCGGCAGCTAAAATTGGAGCGCCGCCCAACGAAGAGGAGGTCGGCGACATGCCCGCGCCGAGAGGCGTCGGAACGACGCCGGGCGGCGTCATGCCCGCGCCGAGCAGCGGCGCGCCCGCGCCAAACGGCATTATGCCGGCGCCGAGCGGCGACGATGCCGCGCCAGGCGGCGATGATGCTGCGCCAGGCGGGGACGAGCCCAGCGGAACGGGCAAACTGGACTGAATCTGCCCAGCCAGCGCCTCAGGCGTGACGGCGGCTGGCGAGCCGGCGGGCGCGCCGCCCCCCGTCAGCATTTCCTTTGTCACCTCCCCGGGCTGCAAGCCCAACATCACCGCCAGCTTATGCAGGGCGCGCGCCAGCCGCTGCTCATAATGCGCCGCCAGGTGGCGCAACCCCTCAGGCAGCGGCAGATAGGGCTGCAACATCTCGTACAGCCGGGCCAGTAGTTCCATTAACTGCAACTGGGCCATCACGGCGGCTTCCATGACGTCCAATATCAGGATGACGCCAGCCTGCATAACGGTCAAGGCCGTATCCAGCGCCAGAGCGACCGTATCCAGGATAACGTCCGCCGCCTCTTTCAGCGTTTCCGCCGTCTGGTTAACTACCTCCACTGCGCCATCTACCTGGCGGTCAATCCAGTCGCGCGCCTGCGCCGCCGTCTCCGGAAAAGCAGCCAGGGCCACGGTGACCAACCCCTTCAAAAACAAGCCAAATCCTTTGATGTAGCCAATAATCGTGTCGCGGGCCAGGTCAATCAGGCCGCGCACCACCTGCTTCGCCGCTTCAATTGTCTTCTTGACAAACGCCCGCAGTTCGGTGAAAAGAGTGTTGACCGCCTGGCGCAGCGTCTTAAACACCGCCGCCACGCCCCCCTTCACCGACTCCCAAAAACTGCGCGGCTTGTTCTCGTGCTCCCGTTTCTTCGCCGCCGCTTTTTCTTCGGTCTTTTGCCGCTCCGTCTCCGCCTCGTTTTCGGCCTTTGACAGTTTCTCCTCCACGGAGCGATCCGTGCTGCTCACCTTATCTGTGATCTGTTCACTCACCTGGCTTTGCCGTTCCGTGGCCTTGCCTTCAAATTCCGTCTGTATCCTCTGATTCTCATGCTGCCACTGCTGCCGCTGCGCGGCTACGCCTTGCTGCGCCTGCTGCTGCGTGGCCACTTGCTGCGCGCGCGCCTGCTCCGTTTGCAGTTGCAACTGCTGCTCGCCCTGCAGGCGCGCCTGCTGCGACTGCTGTTCATAGGTCATCTGGCGCTGCTGATAAGCCTGCATCTGCGGCGCGACCTGTATCTGCGGCCATCCGGCCAGACCTTGATCCAGAGCGGCGCGGGCGCCCTCAGGCATGGGCGGCGCAACGATGGCGCTGCCGCCCGCGCCCGCCGCCGCCGGCCGGTAAGTGGATTGCAGCATCTGCGCGGGCACGGTGGGGTAGATGGCGTTTTCGCCAAAATCCGCCATCACGGCGCTGTCTGCCTGCGCCCGCTGCGTCCCTACGTTCTGGCCCGCCTGCTGTTGGAACTGGGCCGCCTGGGCGGGGTCGGCGGCTCCGCTGAGGTCCACGGGGGGACGATCTCCGGCCGACGTGTTCACGCCGGCGTCGCTGGTGGGAAGCTGCCCCAGGAAACTGGAGACGCGCCCCACCAGCCAATCCCACCAACTGCCCTCTTCTGCCTGGGGTTCCGCTGCCGCCGTGGACACGTCGCTGCCAGGCACGGCGCCTACGCCGGCCTGATGATCTGTGCTGTAGGTGGCGGCTGCGCCGCTGCCGGCAACGTCCAGGTCAGGCGTTTCTCCGGCGGGGAGTTGCGTGGGCGCGCCGCCAGCCTTACCGCCCATTCTGGGCAGTCCTGTCGGTCGCTCAATCAGGGGATAGCTGGCGGGCAAGTCGCTTTTTTGCTGCTGGTGCAGGGCGCCGGCTGTGCTGCGCGCCTGGGCCAACGCCTGGGGGTAGGCGCTGGGGGGAGATGCCGCCAGCGCCCCCAGGAAATCCGCGCCGCCCGGCGCAGCCGGCGCAGGGCCGCCAGCCACAGGCGCGCCAGCAGCGGGGCTGCCGGCGGCAGCGGGGCCGCCAGCAGCAGTTCCACCGCCGTTGACGGCAGACGCTTTGCCGCCCGCTGGTGGCGGCACAGGCGCGCCTTCCCTGCCCGCCTTTTGCCCGCGAGTTGAGGGCGCAGGTTCCGCCGCTGCGGCCGGGGCAAGAGCCACCACCTCTGGGGCAACGGGTGGAACCATTCCTGGAGCGGGCGGCGGGGCGGCGGGAGGCGTCATTAATTGCTGCGCCGCCTGGTTTCCTGCCTGGCGCTGCACCTGGGGCAGGTGGGCAGGCACGCGCGCGGCAGCGGACGCACCCTCGCGCGAGGGCGCAGGCGCAGGGGGGCGCGTGGGGCGCGGCGACGGTCGCGTTACCGGCAGATGCTGTATGGGCGGCGGCGTTGTCGTTGTTTTTATCGGCGGCGCAACCATAAGAGCCTTGTTGCCTGGAGACTGGAGCAGTTTTGGAAACTGCTCCAGTCTGGGGTGTGTTAGCGGCGGCGGGCCTGGGTGTAGTAGTCGGCGAAGGCGGCGCGGGTGAGGGGGCGGCCCAGTTTGTCCATTTCGCGCACGACGCCTTGAATCAGGTGGGCCATGCCAATGGGTTCGTCCGTTTCGGCAGCCAGGAATGCGGCGGCCAGGACGCAGTTTTTGATGTTGCCACCGCTTAGTTCAAATTGGGCTGACAGGAAGGCAAAGTCCACGTCGTCCGCACGCGGCGCGGCGGCAGGGAACATGCCGCGCCACAGGCGCTGGCGGTCTTCGATGGTGGGCAGGGGGAAGTCTATGACGTATTGCATACGACGGGTGAAGGCTTCGTCCAGGTTCTGGCTGAAGTTGGTAGCCAGGATGGAAACGCCTTCGTACTCTTCCATTTTTTGCAGCAGGTAGCTGATTTCGATGTTGGCGTAGCGGTCGTGGGCGTCGCGGACTTCGGAGCGTTTGCCAAAGAGGGCGTCGGCTTCGTCGAAGAAGAGGACGACGTTGGCGGCGGCGGCTTCGTCGAAGATGCGGCTGAGGTTTTTCTCGGTTTCGCCGACGTATTTGCTGACGACGGCGGAAAGGTCAATTTTGTAGATGTCCAGGCCAAGGGAGCGGGCGAGAATGCCGGCAGCCATGGTCTTACCTGTGCCCGATGGCCCGGAAAAGAGGACGTTCAGCCCGCGGCCCAATGCCAGTTTGCGCCCAAAACCCCACTGTTCGTACACTGTGTGGGCGTGACGCACCTGGCTTTCAATGGCCCGCAGTTGGGTAAGCTGTGCGCGCGGCAGCACCAGATCGTCCCATTCATAGGCGGAGACAATTTTCACAGCCAGTTTGTTCAGGGCAGGATTGGACTGCTGCCGGGCGCCTTCAAACCAATCCTGGCGGGTGGGGTGGGCGTGGGGCCCGTCGCGCAGCCAGGCGCGCTGCCTGGCGGCGATGGCTGCCTGGGCAATCTGGCCGGGGGTGAGACGGAAGCGTCCGGCGAGTTCGGCGGGCGTGTCCCCTGACGGGGTCTGCGTGTCCCCTGACGGGGTCTGGGCGACCTGCCCGTTCAGCCGCGCCGCCCACAACTGCCGCCGCAAGGGGACGTCCGGCAGGGGGAAATGCACGATGACGGGGGCAGAGACATAGGAAGGCAGCGTCCAGGGTTGGTCGGCAGAGAGGATGACGCTGCCGGGCCAGTGCGCCCAGACGGCGGCGCGGGCGGTTTCGGAGAGCGCTTCGGCTTCTGCCAGATGCAGCAATGCGCCGTACAGGCGGGCTTCGCGCACGGCGGCGCGCCAGCAAGCGGCGACGCGGTCTTCTGGCAGGTATGCCAGGCGGGGCGCTTCGACGACTAATAGGGCGCGTTCGCCTAGAGCATGGGCCACGGCGGCGGCGGCGGCGCGCCGCCCGCTGCCGGGGCGACCGCAAAAGAGGGCCGGCGGTGCGGCGGCAGGGGCCTGCCAGGCAGGGGGCCGCCAGAGGGATGCCAGATGGCGCAGCGCCTGGCGGGTGGGCGCAGGAACAGCCAGGTCTTCCAGGCAGCCGTCAGCCTGCATCCAGTAGGCGTATTCCATCAACTGCGGGTCGAGGGCGTCCTGTTCCAGGAGGTAGTCAACGATACGGTCATCCAGTTTCAGGGAGCGATCAATCAGGGGTAGGAACGATTCGCCTTCGCCCGCGCCTATATGCAGCAGCCGCTCGAAAACCAGCGGGGATGCGGCGGTGAAAAGGGCGCGCACGGCGGTCTCGTGGCTGCGCGGCAGCAACCGCAGGGCCAGGGCGGGGGTGAGGCAGCGGCGGCTGACGTCGTCTTGCAGATAGGCGTAGACACGGCCAAAGCGGGGGTCAACTTCGGGGGCTAATAGTAAGAGGACGAGTTCCAGGGCCAGGGACGACAGGTCGAATTGGCGGGTCAATTGTATGGGGCGCAGCAGGGCAGTGGTGGCGGCGACGCGGGCGGCAATGGCGGCGTCGCGGGCGAGAATGGCGGCTTCTAAATCTATGGCCTGGTCGGAGTGGGGCAGGGTGACGCCGTGCAGCGCGGCTAATGCCTGATCTACTTCTGGCTCGGAGAGGAAGAGGCCGAGGAAGGATTCGTTGACGCTGGGACCGCGCAACAGCCGCGCCAGCAGCACTTCCCGATGCAGCCGCAGCGCCAGCAGCGCCCAATAGTCGCTCAGGTAGTCGTGGGTGCTGGCGTAAGGGGTTGCCTGTTGTCTGCTGTCTGTTGATTGTTGGTTAGTTTTGTTCATTTTTAATCAGGATTTTGGGGATGAGGTGGGTGGGGGGCATGGTTTTTTATCAGGATTTCGCGGATTTCGCGGATTTTTGGGGATTGGGGGGATGAGGTGGGTGGGGGGCATGGTTTTTTATCAGGATTTCGCGGATTTCGCGGATTTTGGGGGGTTGGGGGATGAGGTGGGTGGGGGGCATGGGTTTTTATCAGGATTTCGCGGATTTCGCGGATTTGGGAGATTTTGGGGATTTACGCAGATGTTTGCCAGTTGTTGACTAATCGGGCGTGTTCTAAGGATGTGGAGCCGAAGTTTATCAGGAGGCCGCGCCGGAAGTTAGCAGCTTTCAGGTAGTTTAAGACCTGTGCTTTTTCTCTCCGGCTGATAGCAGGGAGCGCCTTAAGCTCGACAATAATGACATCAAAACAGATAAAATCTGTTCGATATGTTGTGTTCAACGGACGACCGCGATAAAAGATTGATAGTTCCACCTCGTGCTTGAAGGGGATTGCTCGCTGTTCAAGTTCAATAGCTAAGGCCTCGTGATAGACATTTTCAAGAAACCCTGGGCCAAGTTCCTGATGTACAGTTAATGCCGCTCCAATAATTGCGTAGGTTTGCGGGTCTTCTATAGTTGTCATTTACTCTATTCCTCTCTGCGTAATCCTTCGACAAGCTAAGTCTGCGAAATCCTGATTCTCAAAACAGACACCTCTACGGCAGAATAATATGCAACTGGCGGTTTTGCAGCCAGGGGAGGGGGCCCTGGGGGCCGTCGCGGGAGGCGATGCGGAGGAGGATACCCAGGGGGGCCTGGTGGAGGTGGATTTCGAGGGCGTTGGCGGAGAGGTGGAGGTGGCCGGGTAAATGAATGAATTGGCGGATGAGGGCGGCGGCGGGGGACGCCGCGGTGGCGGGGGAACTGCCGGCAAAGCCGCGCAGACCGGCGGCAAAGTGACGCAGCAGCAGTAGGGCCGCGCCGCTGCCGGGCCAGTCGCCCAGGATGGCAGCGGCATCTGCCGCTGCTCGCAGTTCGGTTTCATCTGTCCACGCCGCCAGGTCGGGCCAGGAGATGGGCTGGGCGCGCGCCTGTTCTGCCAGGTGGTCGGGGACGCCGGACAGCCAGGCGGCAGCGCCGTCACCCCATGCCAGCGGCGCATGGTCGCGTCCGACCAGACGCAGCAGGAGTTGGTAGATGCCGGCATTTCCCAACGTCTCATACCAGCCCAATTCGCGCACAAAGGGCAGCAGCAGGCCCAACCCCGCAAACGACGTCGCCAGCGAGCGGCCCGTCGTCGTTGATTGTTGCCTGTTTTCTGTTGTCTGTTGATTATTTTCCGCCAGCCGGGCCACATAAGCGCGCCCCTGGCCGGTGGCCATCATGATTTGCAGCCAGCGGCGGGGGGCTTCCAGGTCGCTGTCTAAGGCGTCGAGGAGGGGTTGGAGGGGGGCAATGCCGGCAATTTCGCCCGCTGCCAACGCTGCCCATAAGAAAGGCGCCGGGCGGGCTGCCCATAAGTGGCGCAGCCAGGCCAGGTGGGTACAAACGGCGGCGACCCAGCTTTGGGCTGCCAACCCTGGCTGGGGGATGGTCGCCGCCAGGAAGAGGCGCAGCAGATTGCGCGCCAGGGCGTCGCGCCCGCCGCGCTCCAGGGGGACGGGGCGCAGGCGGGGCAGGAGGGCATCGAGTTGGGCGGCGGTGGCGATGCCGGTTGGTTCGCCCCAGCCCAACGCTGACCAAAGCAGGGTCACGTCGGCGCGGGTCATCTGGCGCAGCAGGGGTTCTAGCTGGCGGGATTGCTGCAGACGGCGGGCGACGGGCAGGAGGAGTTCAGGGCGGGCGCCGAGCAGGTAGGCGGCGGTTTGCCCCGTTGCCAACCCGCGCAGGGGGGTAAATTCGGCGTAGACCCAGCCTCTGTCTACGGACCAGGCGCGCCCGGTGAGCAGGTCGGTGAGGAAGGCGGCGAGAAAATGGGCAGGGTCGTCAAAGCGGACGACTTCTGTCTCTGCGCCGGTGAGGAGGGCGCGGGTGACGGCGCGGAGGAGAAGCTGACTCCAGCGGCGGGTAATGTCGGCGTCGGACATGCCGGCAATGTCTACCCATAGGTTGAGTTCGAGGCGGCGGATGCGGTAGACGGCGGTTTGGTCGCGGGCGGGGGGCTGCAGGCGTCCGTTGAGTTCTGCCGGCAGGCGCTGCCGCACGAGGGCGTCCAGGCGTTGTTGGAATGCCTGGGGGTCGGGGGCGCCGGCGGGTAGGAAGTAGTTGGCGGTGAGCCTGTCAATGGTGAGCATGGATCTTAAAAAAATTTGCCACGAATTTTACGAATTACACGAATTAGAAGGCTTTCATTCGTCCGGTAGCGCTGCACTTAATCGTGGTGGGTGTCAGCCCCGCCTGCGGCGGGGCTGACACCTTTTTTATGGGGTATTTGGGGCGCTAACGCGCCCCAAATACCCCATTGAGGGGGGATGGGACGCTGACGCGGCCCAAATACCCCGTTGGGGGTGTTTTGCCGTGCGTATGGGCGGCATTTGGGCGGTGGGGTGGGCGGGGTTATGGGCGCTGACGCCTTTTTTTGAGGGAGTATGGGGCGCTGACGCGGCACAGATACGACGGTGGGGGTGTTTTGCCGCGTGTATGGGCGGCATTTGGGCGGTGGGGTGGGCGTGGTTATGGGCGCTGACGCCTTTTTTTGAGGGAGTATGGGGCGCTGACGCGGCACAGATACAACGGTGGGGGTGTTTTGCCGCGCGTATGGGCGGCATCAGGGCGGTGGGGTGGGCGGGGTTTGGGCGGCGCATGGGTTTCAAATGGTTATCGTGAAGCGGCGGCAGAACCAGTCCATGTCGCGCTGGCGGCGGGTGAGGAGGCAGGCGCGGTGGGATAGGGTGTCGTCGAGGAAGGCGCGGGCCAGGCTGCGGTGGAAGTCGGGATGAGCCATCATGGGGCGCAGGGCGCGGGACAGGCGGGCTTCGTCGAAATGGGAGAGCGCCAGGCGCAGTTTGTTGTAGAGGGCCTGGCTGGCGTCTACGGCGTAAGGATGGCGCGGGCGGAACAGGTGGAAGACCAGGCTGTCGGGTTGGGCCAGGATGCGGTAGCCATATAGCCAGAGACGCAGGCAGAGTTCGATGTCTTCGCTGCCCCAGCGGGTCATGCCGGCATCATAGCCGCCCACTTCGCGAAAGACAGCGGCGGGCACTGCCTGGCAGGCGCCGATGTGGAAGGGGACTTCGGTCACAGCGGCGGGTGGGGGCAGCCAGACGTTTTCCAGGCTGGCGTCTTGCCAGGCGACACCGCAGGCGCGGGTGGTGATTTCGTGAATGCCGGCAAAAACGGGGCCGGCCATGCCCACGCCCGCGGCAGACAAAGCGGACACGAGCGGGGCTAACCAGCCAGGGGGCACGTAGCAGTGGGCATCCAGAAAGACCAGCGCCTGCCCGCGGGCGTGCGCGGCGCCCAGGTTGCGCGCGCCGGCGATGCCTAATCCCTGGCCGCGTACCAGCCGCAGGCGGGCATCGTCACCGCGCCCCAGGGCTGCCTGGGCGCTGCCATCATCGGAACCGTCGTCTACAATGATCACCTCCAGGTCTACGTCGCCGCTGTTCTGGCGCACGTAAGCGACGGTGTCTACCAGGTTTTGGCCTTCGTTGTGTGCCGGCAGAATCACGCTGACGTGCATTAGCCGCGCCTCATCATGCCGATGGCGTTGTTCTTTAATTCCGCCACGCGCACTTCAGAAATACCCAGGATTTGGGCGGCGCGATCCACAGGCAGGGCGGCAAACTCCAGCACGCTGGTGATGCCATTCTGGCGCAGCTTATCGCCGCGCACCTCGCCCACGCCCAGCACATCCTCCACCGGGCGCATGGCGCCGGCTACCAGGTCAAACTCCTGCGGATCAAAGCCAAATTCCAACGGGGGGCGCGTGCCAATAATCCCGGTGGGGAGGATGCCTGTTGGCAAGATACCTGTGGGGGTGATGCCCGTGGGGATGATGCCCGTGGGGATAATGCCCGTGGGAATAATCCCTGTGGGAATGATGCCCGTGGGAATGATGCCCGTGGGGATGATGCCCGTGGGGATGATGCCCGTGGGAATGATACCCGTGGGGATGATGCCCGTGGGGATAATCCCCGTCGGGGGAATGCCCGTCGGCTGCTGCGGCAGGGTGACGAAGAGGAACACGCCGAAGTCGGCGCTGTTTAGGGCGGGGCGACCGTCGGCAAACAGCACCAGGAAGGGAATCTGGATGGGTTGGGGCAGCGGGAAAACGGTGAGCAGCAGGGTGATCTCCGTGGGAGTGCTGGAGACGATGTTGGCGCTGACGCCGCCGCCCAGGAAGGCGACTTCCATGGCGCCGGAGAGCCCCTGACCCAGGATGCGCACGTTTTCATAGATGATCGGTTCCTCGCGGTTGCCTTCCACCTGGGTTGGCTGGATGGCGTCAATCCGTCCAGGGGGCGGAGGCGCTTCCTGGCAGCGGCAGCGCACGTACTCTTGCAGCAGCCAGCCGTTGAGCAGACGGCGGCGGTCGGTCCAGTCGTCAATAGTCTCAATGCCCTCGCTGCCGACGGTGATGGTGGCTAACACCAGGCCATTGTCATCGGCGTCCAGCGCCGGGGGGCAAGGGACGTGCGTTTGACCGCAGACGATAGCTTCCAGTTGCTCGCAGGTAAGCCCCTGTTGGTGGGAGTCGGGCAGGCAGCAGACAATTTCCAGGCGGTAGCCTTCGCGCACGCGGGTATAATCATAACTGCTGCCGGGGGGGGCGCATTTTGCCGGCACAAGCGGCTGCGAACAAGTCAACTCCTCGTCGGGATAAACCACCAGATAGACCAGATCGCCCGCCGTTGTCTCCCAGCAAATTTGCAGCAGCAGCGTCTCATTTTGCGGGGCTGTGATCGTTATGTTGGTGATGCCCCCGCCAGACAGACGCACCATCTCCGCCTGCCCGCCTTGCCCACTGGTCTGCGCGGAATCTACCAGCGCCCCGGCGATGTCAAACGCTTCCAACAGCACCGGGCCAGCACCGCACATCAGGGTCAGCGTTGCCGCCGACGCAGCCTGGGGCAAGGTTATGGTCGTCTGCAAAAAGCAGTTGAAGCCAACGAATTCCCCCCACCCCTCAATGCGCGTGCGGGGCACGATCACCCCGCTGCGCCAACCGGTAAAGACAGCCCCCTGGAAGGTGACGGGATTAGGGCCTTCGGTGTCTGGCTCCATTTCCATGAAATTGACACAGGTAAGGACAGGTTCTGCGCCCGCGCCTGGTTCGGCGCAGGGGTCTGGCGCGCCCAGACAAGCCTCCACGCCCGCCTGAATGTCGAAGGGGGGGGCGTCAGCGGGGATGACCACCTCATCCCCCTGCGGCGTCAAGCCATATCCCGGCGCCACCTGTACCTGCCAGGGGGAACCCTCCGAGCCGCTGACGGTTGCGCCGCAAACAACGCCCCAACCATGCAGGGCGCGGTTATGCCGGCGCAGCCGTTCGCGCAGGTAATTCTGACCCAGGTTGAGGTCGGCTGCCGTCAACTGCTGCCGCTCAACGTATCTTGGCCTGAGCAAGCCATTGCCATTATTTGCCATTGCCGCCTCCTAGCCTTGACCGCCGACAGTCAGCCAGCTTTCGAACGTTGTGCCCTGGCGACCGTTGCCGGTGGGCAATCGCCCGCCAATGTGGTTGCCATCTATGGCGCGGTCTTCTTCGTCTAAAGCGAAATCCGAGCGGAAGACGACGCGGAAGAATGGGTCTGGTAGTTCCCTGAGAAAGCCCCAGGGAACCAGGTCATCGTCGGGAATGAAGACCAGCCGCACGCCAATGGCAAACTCCTCGTTTTGCAGCGGTCGAATCGCCGTGATCAAGCCATTGCCATCCGTTTCGTACTCCACAGGCTGGTGTACTGCGCCCGGAATCAGGCATTCGCACAACAGCCCGCGCTGATCGCGGTAGCGGACGTAAAGCTGGAAAATCTCGCTGCGCGTGCGCGTGGCCGGATCGCCCGGTTTATCCTCGTGAAAAATCGAAGCCATCTGTACCGGTTTCGGGTCGCCCCCGGCTGTGCCGAAACCAATGACAAACCCCATGTTTTGTTCGCGGGGATCATTCGTGTCCCATTGGGGGTCGGTAAAGATTTCGTCAATGAACTGGGGCATGGACATGGGGATATGCCGATCATGCCGCCAGCTTAAGGCAACTATGCGAATTAAATCCTCGTCGCCGCCCTCGCCGGGCAATCCCTGGGGAATGCCCAACACCAGCCGCTGGTCGCCTTCGGGATCGCCGGCAATGGGAACCAACTCGGCTGTAGCCTCCGACCCAGGCGGAAGGGTATTCGCCTCAACTTCCGTGATGCCGGGGCCGCGCCCGCCTGGCTGACCAGGTTCACCAGGTTCGCCAGGTTCGCCGGGCTGACCAGGTTCGCCAGGCTGTCCGGGTTCGCCGGGCAAACCGGGTTCGCCTGCCGGGCCACGGGGGCCCACCAGCCCTTCAGCCAGGCGCGTCTCCAACATGCAGCGAATAACTTCGACGATGTTGTTGGTGCTGGGTACAAGCGGGCGGTGGGTGAGGTTGTCCAGGACGTTTTCCCCTTCCTCAGCGTCATCCGCATCCTTAATAGGCTGGCCCAACTGGTAATGGGGGACGTGCGCCAGCACCACGCAATGTTCGGCGGGGTCGTCGGCGCAGGCGGGGCAGCCATCCAGAACGGTGGTGAACAGGTCGTCGCAGGCGGCTTCTTCCACGTTGAGGACAGCCACCAGACCGCGCGCGGGCTGGCTTTCGGATTCATCGTCGGCGGCAACGTAAAGCCGCCCGCCCTGCACAGCCAGGCGCTCGTAGCGGGCCAAGCCGGAAACGTTTTCGCGCGTGCCCAGGGGATCGGCGACAGGGGTGTCGCCCGGGGCGGCGATGGCGTCTACGTCAATGGTTTGCACCTGCGCCTGGCCCTCGGCGGAGGTTTGCAGGACATAAGCCCAGCGTTCGTTGGCAGCCATAGCCAGGTCTTGGGGCGTAGTGAGCCAGACGCCGCCGCGACCATCGGGGCGCAACTGCAAGGAACCGAGGCTGGTGTCCAGGGCATAGCGAGACAGGTAAGCGTGGCCGGCGTCAGCGGACAGCAGGTAGAGATACTGGCTGTCGCGGCTGGTAAAGACGGCTACGGGCGTCTGGTCTGTATCCAGCGGCGTCAGTTCGGTCATGGTAGCGACTTCGACGACGCGCACCTGGTTGTTGGCAGCGTCCACGACAAAGACGTAGCGACCATCCAGGGTGATGTTTAGCACAGACGCACCGCGCAGGGCGGGGCCATCGGGCTGGCTGAAAGCCGTGCCCAGGTCAAGGCTGCGGAAATCCTCGGGGCCGGTGAGGGGGGGATCAGGCAGAGCCAGCCAGTCGCGCAGGTCGGCTTCGCTCCAGGAGAGAAGTTGACCGCCGTCGAGTTTGAGGGCAAAGAGGGCGCCGGTGGCGGCGGAGACAGCCAGGCGGGCGGGTTCGTTGAGGTGGATGATGCCGGCACTGTCCGCCTCATGACGGATACGCGACTCCTTAAACACGGCAATGCCGGGCGCGGGCGGCAGCGGGTCGCCGCCATTTTGCGGCGGCGGCGCCGGCAGCCCGCCGGTTGCCAGGAAGATCAGGTCGCCCAGCAGCGTCAAAGCCAGGTCGGTGGGGTTGACGCCGCCGTCTACGGCTGTGATCAAGTCGTGGGTATCGGCGCGGAAAGCGTACAGCCGGGCTCCCAATTCGCCGGGTTCGCCCACTTCCCCCTCATCCGGGGAGACAGCCTGCGCCGCCACGTATAACTGCTGCAGTTGGTCGTCTGCCGCCAGGGCGCGCGGGCTTTGGCGATCCAGGACAAGGGTATGCAGCCAGTCGAGCTTTGCCCGCAGCGGCGGGCGCACGGGCAGCATTTCCCCGGCAGGGCGGCCAAACAGGTGCAGTTCATACCCTTCGCGCACGCGGTTATACGCCTGGTTTTCATCGGCGCAGTCGCAATCAGGCAAAATGACGGGCACTTTCTCTTCGAGCGACTCTTTGTAGCAAAGGCTGATAAAGAGGTCCTGGCTGCCCTCGGCGTCGAAATCTTCCAGGTCAATCAGTTCCAGCACAGGCACTAACAGCCGTTGGGTGACAATGATCTCGCGCCCGCAGCAGTCCAGGGCGGCGCCCGGCTCAATGTAGACAAATTTGTCCTGGCACTCCGGGTTGGGATGGGCGACTACCCGCAGACCACAGACAGTGCCTACGCCATGCAGCAGGCTGTTGTGCAAGCGGTCTTTGCCGACCAGGTACGCCTGCTCGTCGCTAAAATCCCGCTCCACCAGCCACTTGCCATTAAAGTAAGTATTGCGACGAAATGTCTGCAGACCGCAGGGAATACAGTTAGGTGTCTGGTTGCTCATAAACAACTCCTTGGAATAGTGATCAGTGGTCAGTGGTCAGTGGTCAGTGGTCAGTGGTCAGTGATTGTTGCCTGTTAAGTAGGATGCGCCCAGGCGGGGGCGGGGGGGCGCGGGGGGGCCCAGGTAGCTGCCGGGGGCCAGGGACAAATCGCCCAGCGGGGATGGCGGGGCGCTGCCCAGGAGCATGTCCACGCCAATGGTGGACTGGCAGCCGATGGCAATGCCCGGCGCGACCAGCCGGATTTGATAACGGGTGTGGGCGGGTTTTTGAGCTTCAATGAGGCGCTGCAAGGTTTGCAGGGCGGCGCTGTCGGCGGCGGCTTTTTGGGGCAGCGCCAGGGTGAAATGGTGGGCGATTTCGTTGGCGGGCGGATCCAGCGGCGCGCCCGCCAGGTAATAGGGGCCAGGCGGGCCGGCTACTTCGCGGCGGGCGGCGTAGTCGCGCAGACGGAAATGCTCGATGATCAGCGGGTGGGGCGCGAGCAGGCCCGTGTGCAGCCGCAGCACCGCCTGCAAGCCCGGCAGCGTGCCGCGCTGTTTGTAGAGGGCAATTGCCTGACGCAGGAAAGCACGGCGGACGGCGTCGGGCCACTCAGCCAGGAAGGTCAGGTCGAACCAGCTTGCCAGCCATGCCAGGAAATCACCAGCGGGGACGCCATCGGGGTCGAGATAACCGGTAAAGGCGGCGATCTGGGTTTCTATTTCGTGAAAGACAGTGTCGAAATAGCTGAGAAAACGATCCAGAAAGCCGGCGCTGCCGCGGCTTCTTCCGTCGCCGGCATCTTCGTGGAAGACGGGCGGCAGATAGCTGAGCGACGACTGGCGGGGGGCGTATAGGGTGAGGGCGCGCAGCAGCGGGGTAACGGCGCCATTGCTGCGAAATTCCACGTTGAGCCAGAGATAGCGACCGGGGGGGCTCTGGATGAGCAGTTCGGGCCAGTCGCCGGGGCCAACGGTGAGGGGGGCAGACCAGCGGGCCGGCGGCAAAGTGGCGATGCGGCCGGCGTCGAGGGCGGCGGGGGCGGTGTAGGTGCGGATGGTGAGGGTGGCCGCCTCCGGCACGGTCACGTCCAATACCAGGCGATGCCAGGCGCAGTTGAAAATACGGCTGTCCAGGGGGTTGGAGAGGTAGCGCCCCAGGCGCGGGTAAGCGACGCTGCCAGGACGAGCCAGCAGCATCAGGTTCGTGCCGGTCAGCCGCCCGCTGCGGGTAACGGCGAGGCCAGGCAAGGGGAGGGCGGGGCAATTGGGGCGGTCGTCCTGAGGCAGGGAGAGATTGCCGTTTTCCAGGCGCAGCGGCAGAGGAAAGCAGCGTTCATGCAGGGGCGGATCAATGGCGGGCAAGAGCGCGCCATTTTCGTCCAGCGCGGCCACACGGCGCTGATTGACGTCGAGGAGCAGGAGGCGATCCTGGCTGTCAACAGCCAGGTGTTGGGGAACGAGAGAACCGCCGGCGCCGCCGAGGTAGGCGGCGTCTTCGCGCCAGAGACGATCAAAGCGGCGGACGCGCTGGTGGAAAACGTCGGCGACGTAGAGGCGACCGGCGCTGTCATAAGCTACATCCCAGGGTTCGCCCTGACCCAGATCAAGGATGTGGCGGGCGACCAGCATGGGCCAGGCAAAGATGATCAGGCGGTGGTGGCCTGTGTCGGCCACGACCAGGTCGCCGTCGCGACTGACAGCCACGCCGCGGGGGGCGGAAAGGGTGTAGGGGTCGGGGTCAGGCATGGGCGGGCGCGCCGCCCACAGGGGGAAGAAGGCGGCGGCGGGGGGCGTGTAGGTGAGGATGACGTTGTTTTGGGGGTCAGCCAGAAAGAGGCGGCCATCGGGGCCAATCGCCAGGCCCGTGGGGCGGGTATGCCCGCCAAATGTGCCGCCTGGCTCGGTGGGCAAAATGGCGGTGGCGTTCTGGTCGCCCAGGCGCAGTCCGCCGGCGGCGGCGTCATAGGAAATATCGTGGCTGAGCGGGGACGACTGCCAGCCAATGGCGCCATCCAGCCGCCAGAAGGTGGGCTGTACGGGGCGAATGCGTGTCCCAGACACGGGCGTCCCAGACGCAGGCGTGCCGGACGCGGTGGGGTTATCGGTCGTCATAGCGCACATCCAGGGTGATGGAGGATGCCGGCAAATACACCAGCGTCCCGTCCGGCACCGTGATCATATCTTCGCATTCAGGTTCAGGGACCGCGGCGGCCGGGGCAATTGCCAGACAAACGACACGGCGCACGCCAGCTACCGTTAACACCTGGCGGTAGACGTTGCCCAGATAAATATCTTCGCCAAAGGGCCAGCCCTGCCCGTCCTCGCCGCCGCGCAAGGGGTGGAAATAGGCCAACAACACGGCAACCAGGGCATCTTTGACGGCTTTTAAGTCTTTGTCCCGGCTGACAACGACTTCGGCGTCCAGCTTAATTTTCAGGTAGCGAGGGCCGACCACGTATAGTTCGGTGGTGATCAGGCGGCGCTGATTCAGATGGGCGCAGACCAGCCGCAGTTGATCGCCGGTGGGTTGAGGGGTGTCTTCTTTGTTTTGGGGCAAGATGACGACCGTCACCGCGCCGGCCACGTCTGTCTCAAATTCTGGGGGATCGGTATCGGGGACAAGCCGGGTGAGGGGCAAGGCGTAGGCGCGCTGGATGGGCACGCCAGGCGTTTGCTGCGCCAGTTGGGCGAAGTCGTCGCCGGTGACGGCGCGGTCGCGCATGCGCAGGTCGTGGGGGGCGCGCAGCATCACTTCCGCCAGGGTTTCGGCGTCTGCGCCGCCCGCCGCGGCGCGCACGTTGGTGACTTTGTCTACATTGGGCAGGGCGCTCTTGAGGGCAGAAATCGTGCCCGCGCCGGCATTGCCCACCGCGCCGCCGCCATAGCGATAGGATCGGGCCACAATTTGCGCCCCGGCGACGGGGATACGACCATGCACGCCATCGCCAAAGGTGAGGGCGCTGTTGGCGCTGTCTACCAGAAAAACGGCAGCGTCGGGCCCGGCGCCGTAGAAGTCGGATACCGCCTGCCAGGTTTCCGGCTGTCCCAGTTCTTCAATTTCCAGGATGAGGTCGGGCTGCAAGGTGTGGGCGTCTACCAGCAGGGGGCGGCGGCGCAGCGAGAACTGCTGGTTGGGACGACCATCGCTGGCGCCGACAATCTCTTCGACGCGGGTGACGGCGGCGGCAGCGGGGGCGGTGTTCAGCAAGAAGGCGCTCACCTGGGGCGGCTCGTCGGGCAGGTCTACCAGGCGGGCGCGGAACCAGACCAGTTCGTAGGGCACGGGGGAAACGTCGTAGCCGGCTTTTTGCCAGGCTTTGTCATCCAGGGCTGTATAATCGAGTTCAGTGCTATTGATCTGCTCAATGAGGGCGGCGATGTTGTCCACTTCGGCGTCCGGCAGCCCCAGGGCTTCCCAGTCCAGGTCGGCGGGATCGAGGAAGGCGTCGGGGCCGTTGAGGTCGGCGATCAGTTCGGCGTCGTTTGTTGGAGGTTTTTTGCGACCTTCCAGTTCAAGCCAGAAAGCGCGGGGCAGGTCGTAGAAATCAATGGCGGGCAAACCGCCAGGGGTTTCCAGGTAGATGTGGTCGCTGCGGGTGAGCAGGGCGGTGTCGTCGTGGGCGCTCAGGGCAGTCCAGTTGGCGTCATCGTGGGGGAAGCTGGCATGCTCGGTGCCTGTGTACGCTTCCCAAACGATGCCGCGGCTTTGATCGGCGACCTGCCAGGGGAAGAGGCATTCTAAACTTTCGGGGCCGGTGAGGAGATTGCCGGCAGCGTCCACTTCAAAGACCTGGGGAATCAGAGCGGTCAGGTCGAGTTCGCCGGCGGGGAAACGATCCAGGCTGTAATCCTGTGCCTTTTTACGGTTTGGGCGCAGCATGATACCCAACAGACAAACGGCATCCAGCACAGGCGTCTCGCCAAAAGGATAAAAAGGACGCTGGATTTTGACTTCTACTTTGTCGGGGTCGTATTCCGTGACCAGTTCCAGCGGGCTGTCGCCGTCAGCGGGCACAATGATGGTTGCCAGAATGGCGTTGAGGGCCGTGAGGGTGCGGTCGGTTTCAAAGATGAGGGGTTCCGTCAGGTCAGGATCGTTGACGCCCACCTGGGTATTTTTAGGAATGAGGACGACCAGGGGATCGGTGGGGTTGTTGAGCTTCTTCAGGGTGAAGGTCAGCTGCGCTTTGGCCGGCGTCGCCGGGCGTGGTTGGATGTTTAGCAGTTCCAGGAACTTGATGTAGTTCAGGTCCGGCAGCCGGTTCAACCGGTACAGGATGGTCTCCGTCATCCAGGCGTGCAGTTTGACCAGCGTCATGCCGGGGTCGGCATCGTTAAAGTTGGTCCACTCTGGCGTGTAGCGGGGAATGCGCGCCCGCGCTTCGGCTACGAGCTGTTCAAAGGTACGGTCGTCCAGATTGGGGGTTGGGAGTGGCATAGCCGTGTCCTTATTCGGATTTAGAAATCGGGTTTTTGTGAAAAACCCGATTTCTGGCGTAGAAAGGGCGTATGCAATGCAATACACCTGGGCGTATGCAATACGCCCCTACCGTTGGGCGTATGCAATACGCCCCTACTCGTTGATGTAAAAGGGGTAGACCAGGTTATGAAAGGCGTTGTTGGCGCGGATGCGGTAGTCTACGTGAATGAAGAGGGTGTTGGGCGATTCCTCAGGGCTTTCCACGCGCACATCCAGCACGTCAATGCGCGGTTCCCAACGCAGCAGGGCGCGGCGCACTTCCTGGGAAATGGCGGCGACGGTGTTGGCATTGTTGGGGGCGAAGACGTAGTTGTGGATGCCGCAGCCAAAGTGCGGTTCCATGATGCGGCTGTTGGGCGGGGTGCTGAGGATAATCCAGATGGCCTCGGCCACGCTGTCCGCGCCGCTGACGTAAGAAAGCCCGCCGCGCCCGTTGACGCGAATGGGGAATTTCCAACCTGTGCCTAGAAAGTCAGCCATGTCAATCACCTGGAACCATGAATAAGTGGCGGTGGGTGGCATCCCCGCCTGCGGCGGGGATGCCACTTGTTTGTGGGCAGTTTTGGGCGCATACGCGCCCAAAACTGCCCAGGAAGGAAAGGCTTGTAAAGGGATGATGCCGGCAAAATCCACTGCCTGGTCGCCTGTCGGAGAACCACAAAAATGGGACGCTGATGACGCAGATAAGAGCCGATTTAGTCCTGATGAATCCGTTCAATCTGCGCTTTATCAGCGTTATCAGCGGGCTATTAAAGACTTTTCCGACAGGCTGCTAGTCGCCAACCAAAACGGTAGGGAAGGCGCTTAGCACCAGACCGGTGGCGTTGCCGCCGTTTTGATCGGTGGTATCGCCAAAACGAGCCAGCCCTTTCTCGTCAGAGCCGTAGACCACGCTGCCGCTGCCCTGGGTAATTTTGCAGGCGCCTTTGATGCCGCCGCTTTTCACGCCGCCGGCAGAGCCGGCCTCATCGCCAGAACTG
This sequence comes from Chloroflexota bacterium, assembly GCA_019136785.1. Classification (GTDB taxonomy): domain Bacteria; phylum Chloroflexota; class Anaerolineae; order Promineifilales; family Promineifilaceae; genus JAGVTM01. Next base: position 33,314 of record JAGVTM010000514.1, read on the forward strand.
GTGGGCACTTCGGAATCTACCAGCAGGGCTTTGTATTCGGCGGGGCCGATAAGGAGTTGATCCGCCACGTTCTGCGCCTGGTCTAGCTGGGCGATATTCGGGTAGGGAATGGGAACGGGCCCGCCCGGCGTAGGGGTGTTGCAAACATCGGGGAAGGCAAAGGCGATTCCCATAGCGGGGGCAATTGGTTTAGACATGGTTAACTGTTACCTGTTTTCACCCACCCCCCAGCCCCCTCCCTGAGAGGGAGGGGGAGCGGTTCCCTCCCCCTGAAGGGGGAGGGTTATGTTACTCGCCACCAACAGCCGGCGGTAAGCATCGGGGGGATGGGCGTCGAAATCCCAGAGGCCGCGCCAGAGGCAGTAACAGCGGTTGTTGTCCGGCTCAATGACCAGCGTGTCCAGGTTCATGGTGACGGACTGGCGATGCCAGCGGTTAGGGGCGTCGGGACGGTCGCCGGTGTGGTAGTAGTAGATGGCGCTAATGTTCTCGCCGGGGAGGGTAAAGTCGTAATCTATATCTCCATCCCGTTCAATCTGGATGTGGGCGGATGCCGGCACATACGGCAGCCCGGCGCCGGCGTCACGACGATAGCCATTGTAGAAGCGGTTGTTGAAATCTGCCGGCAGCGGGTCACGAGCAGGGTTAACGACGGGCCATTCGGGCGGCAGACTGTTGGGGTCGTCGGTGATCATGCCGGCTTCTGTTTCGCGCGAACTGCCTACGCGAGGTTCCCAGCCAAACAGGGATTTCTGATCGCTGCTGCCTACGTTGCGGGACAGGCGGGCGACGCCGTCTACGAACAGGCGGCAAAGCCCGGTGACCGCGGCAAAGCCCAGCACGATCAGGTCGCCTTCCGGCTTGTAGGGGGCCAGATCATGCTCATAGCGCAGGGTGGCGCTGTCGTTCCACTCGGTCAGGGCGCTGGTTTCTTCCACCTGGACTTGATCGTAGTAAACGAGGCGGGTATCGCCTGGGTTATCCGGGTCGAAGGCGATGGGTAGGATGGCTTGCATCTCTGTTGCCGGCAGGTCAGCGGGCCAGGTTCCGGAGGTGTGGCGACGGGTCAGGGCGCTGCTGAGGTCGCGGTTAATGACGCAAAGGGTTTGCCCGTCTGCTTCCAGGCGGGCGTTTTCGATGCGGGCGGGCGGCGGGGTGGCATCTGTCTTGACGTAGAAGCTGAAACGGAAGGTGCGCCCGCCCAGCGGTTCGGTAAAGGCGACGGTCTGCGATACCAGTCCAGCAGTATCGCTGCCGGTGAGGGAAAGGGCCATGATGCTGCCCTGTCCCTGGCCCGCAGCGCGGGCAGGGGTCACGTTGGTCGCGGCCCAGGCGGCGGGCGGGTTGGCGTTGTTGGTGGGCTGAAAATCGGCGTCCAGTTCAAAGTCACTGTTGAGGAGGGGGTTTGCCGGCGTGTCTTGCATAAATATGGGCAAAGAATCAGCCGCCGGCGTCAAGACGCCGCCGCCGTCAATGGTATAGGTGCGCTTCAGGATAACGGTTCCGGTGCGCTGGGTGGCGCCGCCGCTTTTGCGAAAGCCGATCATGAAGAAGCCTTGAAAGCCTGTTTCGGTGGGAAAGATTGTTTCCATAATATGGGGGGCGGGTTACCAACCCGGCCTACGGGTTTAGATGAATGGGGCTGCCTGTCGCCGCCAGTTTGGCAGAAGCTTCAATCGTGACATTTGTCCCCTTAATCATAATATCTCCTGACGATTCAATGGTGATGCCGTCGGCGTTCATGGTGATTTTGCTGCCGCCGGCATCTTCGAGGGTGATTTGTTCGGAGCCGCCGGTATCGTCAAAAATTAGCTTGTGCCCGGACACGGTTTGCAACATACGAATGTTGGGGTCGGTTTCTGGCGGTTTGTTTTCGCCGCTCCACAGGTAGCCCAAAATGTAGGGGCGGCGGAGGTCGTCCATCTCAAAAGCCACCAGCGCTTCGTCGCCAATTTCGGGCTGGAAGAAAGCGCCCAATTCAGACCCGGCGAGAAGGGTAGCCACGCGCGCCCAGTCGCTTTCGTTGCTGTCGGACATCCAGGGGAAGCTGACGCGGATGCGACCCAACCCTTCGGGGTCGTCCACATCGGTGACCAGGCCGATGACGACGCCGCGCATGCGCTGGGTCATGGCAGCACCTCCATGCGGGCGGAGAAATCGGTGGTGTAGCCGCTGCTGCCCATCTTGTGGGTGGTTTCGGTGATGACGTAACGGCCATCGTAGCGCAGACCCATACCGTTGATGAGGACGGTTTTGCCGGCACGTAAATCCGGCAGCCCCACCGTGGAACCACTGCCCGTCACCAGGCTCTTGATCAGGTTCTCCAAAATACCGCGCGCCTCCTGGTTGGCTTCCTCCTGGGAAGAGATGGGGTGATCAATGTCCGTCTCGTAGGTTTCGGCCAGGGACGAATCAATGCTGGAGAGCAACTGCTGGTCAGGCATATCGGGGCCCAGGTCGCTCCAGGTAGCTTCGCCCGTAATCACGCGGTCGTTGCCGGACGCCGCTGGGTTCCAACCGCGCACCACCACTTTGCCCACCTGCCCGCGCGTTTTTAGCGTGGGCGAAAACTGAATCAGCGACTTGCCCCAGGTGAGTTCATACGTCGTCTGGCTGGTGGGAGTGCGCCCAAAGAAAAGTTCTGGTTCATCCCCTTCCTCGGGAATGGTGACGTAAATGTCGTATCCCAACCGCCGCGCCCGCCGCATCAGGAATAAAATGGGAGGCTCATTTTTCATCAACAAATGTTCGTGGCGCGTCTCTTCGCTGGTCTGACCAGGGGGGACTGTGATTGTTATGTCAAGTTCACCGGCAATTTCTGAAGCAATCTCGCTGTCCGTTTTGTTCTCGAACACGCGCACGTCCGCCGCCGTTTGCAGCGTATAGAGCAGGCTCAAAGCGCGCACTTTCAAGGTGGGCGTGCCGCTGGAGGGGAAACTGGGGGAGAGGGAAACGACCTGCCCGGTCATCATCAGGCGCGGTTCATCTGGCCCGTAGTAGCCCATGCGCAGTTCTACCTTCGCCCCAGGCTCAAAATTGGGGACGGGCGAACCATCTACCAGGGTGCGCAGGCTGCCGCTTTCGTCATACGGGCTGCTGTATTTGGGGCGCAGGTTGACGGGGTCCCAATCGTGCAAGGTGATCTCAAAGGAATCCAGCCGATCCAGCGTCTCGCGGTAGCTAACATCCAGCACGTCACGCACGACGGCGCGGCTCAAGTTCTGTCCGCGCAGCTTGATCTCAAAATGAGGGGCGTAAAAATTTTGATTCTCGTAGATCGGCGTTGTCATCGCGTTTTCGGCTAAGAAACTGGGTTTTTTGAAAAAACCCAGTTTCCAGGTGTTCAGGTGGTCAGCGGCGGCAGTTCCAGCACTGTGCCAGGGGTAAGCTGGCGGGGGTTGAGGATGCGGTTGTG